>WREG01000282.1 GCA_009779455.1 Oscillospiraceae bacterium | reverse complement strand
TTTTTCCGCTTTTTTTGTTGTTTTTTTAACGGTTTTCTTCACGGGGGGTTCAGCGGCGGCCGCGTCGGGTTCTGCCGCCGGTTCTTCCGCGTTATCCGCTTTTTTTGCCGTTTTCGCCTTAGCTTTTTTAGGCGCTGTTTTCTTGGGCGATTCGTCCCCTGCGGCTTCATTTTTCGCTTCCTCTTCTTCAGGGGGGAGCTTCACCGCGTTTTCATAAATTATATTATAGGCTTTTTTTACAGAAATATCCTTTTTAACGGTTTCGGCGTTTACGGCTTTTTTCAGTTCTTCCGTTTCCATCCTGTATTCGTCCGCGAGCCTTGCGTATTCGGCTTCAATCTCATCGTCCGGCGCTTCGATACCCTCGGTTTCGATAATCTTGTCAACGGCAAGGGAAAGCTTGATGTTCCTTTCGGCGTTCGGGCGGTAGGAGTCCGCAAAAGAATCTATGTCCGAACCCGTATATTTCATATAATCTTTCAACCCGAAGCCCTGCTGCGTCCGAAAGCGGTAATCCGCTTCATTCGCGATATGTTGCAATTCGTCGTTTATCATAACGTCGGGTATCTCTTCGCATCCGACGTTCTCCGCGAGCTTTTCGCGCACGGCCGCTTCGAATTCCTGCCTGTAATACTCTTCTTTTTCGCTTAATATAGTTTTCCTTACGTCCTCTTTAAATTCCGCGAACGTGTCGAATTCGCTTAAATCCATAGCAAAATCGTCATCAAGGGCGGGAAGCTCCTCGAAAGATATTTCGTGAAGATTAACAGTAAATACCGCGTCCCTGCCCGCTAATTCCTCAGTATAATTTTCGGGGAATTTTACGTTTATATCAAATTCCTCCCCGACGTTATGACCTATAATCTGTTCCTCAAAACCGGGTATGAACTGGCCGGCGCCGATTTTAAGCTTTTGGCCTTCGGCCTGCCCGCCGTCAAACGGGACCCCGTCCGAGAACCCCTTAAAATCAATAAGTACGGTGTCGCCTTCCAGGACGGCCCTGTCGTCAACATTTATTACACGGGCGTTTTGCTTTTGCAGCCTTGCAAGCTCTGCGTCCACTTCTTCGTCCGTGACCGCCGCTTCACGCTTTACCGCCGACAGGCCTTTGTAGACGGGGGTTTCTATGACCGGCTTTACATCCGTTTTGCAAGACATATCCACGCCTTCCCTGCCTATATTCTGTATGTCCAGATCATAGGGGTTGCCGACCGTGTCGATTTTTTCGCTCTCTACGGCTTCTTTATACATATCCGGGAAGATAAGCTCTACGGCGTCGTTATAAAAAACATCCGCCCCATAATACCTCTCGACAAACGCCCTTGTGGCCTTGCCTTTTCTGAAACCCGGTATATTTATTTTCGATTTTTGTTTACCGAACACCTTTTGGACGGCGGCTTCAAAATCCTCTCCGCTTATCTCAAAATTCAAAGTATAGGTATTTGCGCCCGTTTTTTCCGCTGTTTTTAAACCCATTTTTTTTCTCCCTTTACGCAATTCAAAATTCATAATTATGCATTATGAACTATGAATTAGCAGATGATTTAAGCTATTATAGCATATAACAGTAAAAATTGCTATATCTTTTTTTACTGTTTTTCAATTAATTTTGGGATAAATTTCAAATAATCCGCTGAAATACAGGAAAATTCGATATCGTTTACTGTAAATTTTTGATATTTATTCAAACTCTCGCCGTGCAGGTGTCCGAACCAGCATTTTTTTATGCCGTATTCCGCCAGCACGTCTAAAATTTCATCGCATCGCATGGCGTCGGCGGCGGGGGGGTAATGGAGAAATACCGCGAGCTTGTTTGAGAGTTTTAAACCTTCTTCGACAGAGGCGCGGAGCCGCCCGGCTTCCCGCAAAAGCACTTTTCCGTCGTTTTCAGCGTCGAAAAACCATCCCCGCGAGCCGCAGACCGCCGTATCGCCGACAATGTACGCGTTGTTATGGAGGATTTTTATCGTATCAAAGGAATTTTCCGCGAGATAATCATCCATTTTGCGCTTGGTCGTCCACCAATAGTCGTGGTTGCCCTTCATGATGATTTTTTCGCCCGGCAATTCGTTTAGGAATTTGAAATCCTCACAGCAGTTTTCAAGCTTCATCGCCCATGATATGTCGCCCGGGATGACTACGGTATCGCCGTCCGTTATTGTTTTTCCCCAGTTAGCTTTTAGCCGCTCGACATAGTTGCCCCAGCCCCGGAAAATATCCATTTGTTTGTCCGAGGATAATGATAAATGGGTGTCGGAAATAGCAAATAATGACATAGGCAATCTTTCTTAAATCAACTGTTCTCCCTAATGCGTTTTAAAGATTCTTTCGCGTATATAAACCTTACTGATAAAATATAACATTATTGTCCCTGTTATGCAATAGGCAGAGATTATTATGTAACAAACCCTCATGGCATAAACATTGCACAGCAGCGCGAATACCGAATTGTATATTATGGCGGCGAAATTTTGGAACAGGCCGAAAATAGACATTACCGTAGCC
>WREG01000281.1 GCA_009779455.1 Oscillospiraceae bacterium | reverse complement strand
ATCAAAACGGGCGCGGGAGGCGTTTTCAGGATAAACGTAAAGGAACGGTCCGCGTAAATGCTGATGACGACAGGTATCGTCAGCCCCGCGTTCGCGGCGGTCTTTTCGTTAAATTCCTTTGTAAACGCGGGAATGTTGATGCCGTGAGGGCCCAGCGTCGAGCCGACCGGCGGGCCGGGGGTCGCTTTACCCGCCGGCAGTTGCAGTTTGACGACCGCAGTCAGTTTCTTTGCCATTGTTTAATTCTCCTTGAATATTATTTATTCAATCGCGGTAGTGACGGCCGGTTAGGCCTCCCGGAATGACTTCGTCATTTCATTTACGACTGACAACAGACAATTTCATGGCGAACGACGTTACAATACAATCATCGTCTGCGCCGTCATTATTATCTTTGTTCTTGGCTTTAATTATTATTTTCTTATTACGGCTTACGTTCCAATAATAACAATGCCCTTCGCCCTAAATTTGTCAGTTGTCAGTCGTAAATTGTCAGTGTTAAAAAACCTCAAATGAGTTTTTCAACCTGTATGAGTTCCAACTCCACGGGCGTTTGACGCCCGAACATGGAAACGGACACGCGGATCTTCTGGCCGGCGGGGTCGATTTCTTCCACCTCGCCGATAAAGCCCTGTAACGGCCCTTCCACGACCTGAATTTTGTCGCCGCGCTTGTAGTCGCTTTCAATTGTTACCTTTTCAAGGCGCATACGCTTGATGTCGTCCTCGTCGAGCGCGGTCGGTTTGCCTTGAGGCCCGACGAAGCTGGTCACGCCGCGTGTGTTGACGATTAAATGCCACAAATCGTTGGCGTACCGCATCTTTAAAAGGACGTAGCAGGGGAACATTTTGCGCTCCACTATGACGCGTTTCCCGTTCTTTTCCTCCACCACTTCCTCGGTAGGTATTTGTATGTCAAGGATTCTTTCCTGTAAATTGTTTTTTTCAATCATGTTGAGAAGATTCTCTTTTACGATATTCTCATACCCGTTGAACGTAAAAACAACGTACCATTTAGTTTCCAATGTATTGATGTCGATTACCGGCTTATCCATTTCTTCCTTAATAACGGCGGATACGCTTTGCGTCTGCACCGTTATTATTTTTGTTGTTTTATCTTTATAATTCCTATATCCTGCTTCTCCTGCGCAAGAAAACAGTTAAAGGCAGGAACGCGAACAGCGAGCCAATAAAAGCGGCGGCGTTATTACAGCCTAAGAGCGTCGCGCCCGAATCCTGAAAAAGCAGCGCGTACAACTGCGACAAAGCTAAATCGTCCAAGTAAATGACGACTAAAAAGAACAGGACGACGGCGACCACTATGCCCGTCTGTTTCATTACCTTGGGGAACGACGGCCACGTCACCTTGCGCAGTTCGGCGAAGGTGTCCTTGAACTTTTTGCCGACGGCCTTGCAGAAACGCACGAACCAATTAGCCTTTTTCGGCTTCTTTTTATCATGCTTCGCGGGCAACGCCTTAGCCTTGGCTTTTTGCGCGGCTTCCTTTTCGGCGGCCTCTTCCTCGGCAAGCATAGCCTCGTAAGCGGCCTCGTCGTCAAGCTGCGCCAATTTTTCGTCCTGCGTCAATTTTTTTTCGTCCTTGGACATGCTTATTTAGCCTCCTTATGGGGGGTGTGCTTTCTGCAAAACCGACAGAACTTTTTAATTTCCAATCTCTCGGGATCGTTCTTTTTATTCTTGAACGTATCGTAATTGCGCTGCTTGCATTCCTGACAGCTCAACGTAATTTTATCCCTGCTGTTTCCTTTCGCGGCCATAATAAAAATCTCCGATTTTTTTAGATTATAGAGTTTAGGTCTGTCGGTATTTAAGGTTTGTGTAAAGGTATTTCTTTGCTTGCAAGATTAAAAACACTGCCCCTTTCCGGCAGTGCTTGCATATAATATCATAAAAGTATACCCTTGTCAAATAATTTTCAGGCTACGGAGTGGACAAATAGCGGTGTTGATACGTGTTGATACGGGCAACACCACTATTTGCCACTCCTAAAAAACAAAAACGACGCGATTTGTCCACTCCTTTTAGGCTAAACTCCTGCCCCGATTATCGTTTGCTTTTAAATACTCGCCATAATATTAAGCATGACGCAACAAAATCCGACTACTGAATTTGTGAAGAAGCCTATCAAATACTCGGATAAGTTTATTTTCTTTGCTATAATGAGAACTATGCGGGCAAGGGCGTGCGCAATAATCAGTATCAATGTTGCACCCACAAGGAAGTTCCCGATGTCATACATAATTGAACGGTTTTCCCATGTCCAATTCAAATCAAAGCTATCATTAGAAAAGCATAAAAAAAGCCAACTTATAACCAACGTAACCAAGCATATGAATGTAAGAATCAAAGAAGCGTAAAAATTAGGATTTTTTATTCGCGGCTTTTGCATATGAGTTTTCAAATATATATTCACGTTACGGCGACACACCCAATTAACTTACTATTGACCTTACGCGTTTGCGGGGGGGGTTGCAGGGGGGGAGGAATCGCAACCTCCCCCCGCCGTTCT
>WREG01000280.1 GCA_009779455.1 Oscillospiraceae bacterium | reverse complement strand
CATTAAAAAATACAATATTTTTAACCGATTATTTAAATGTAAAATTTATTAAATAAAAAATGAAATCCATGTGGACAAAAAGAAAAATATAAGATATAATGATTTCAACCTTTAAATTTGCAAGATTGGGATTGATGTTATGAAAAAAGAACTAAGGGATATGGGGTTTTACAAAATTTGGAGCCTGAGGCTTTTTATTATGGTTCCGGCCTTTTCGTTTTTATCCTCTTTGCTGGGGGCATTGACGGAAGCTGCATCAAACGCGCCGAATCAAGAAAGCGGTTTGGGTCAGGCCTTGAACGCCTGCATCACCGTTTTTGTTATAGCCGCTTATGCGCTGACATTCATCGCTTTCGGTTATGAAAACAAATCTTATTTTATAAAAACCGGCAAAAAGAACCGCTTCAACTCGTTTTTAAGGTATTACGCCGTCGCAAGCGTTTTTTTCGCGCTTATTTTAAGCGGGCTGGTTTTCCTGATAAATGTTCAGATTTACGCTTTGATGGGCGAAACCAACCCTGAGGCCGATATATTGGGCCCTCTTGTAAACATCATCAGTGTCATATTTTATATTTACAACGTTTACGCCATATACGCCGTCAAATGGTTTTTCAATAAAAAGCACACACCCCTTTCAAGATACCTCGCAGCCATAATGGCGGGAACCGTCGCCCTGCATTCCATTTTAAAAATAGCGGTCAATGTTATTGCCTTGAACGGTTCGCTGCCTTCAAAAGCCCTTACCGTTCTCTCGTCCGCCTTCTCATATGCCGTTTATCTGGCGATTTTCGCGTTTTTCTTTATAAGATATAAACAAACCCCGAAACAACCCGTTAATATAAAAAAGGATAATAGTAAATCATGAAAATTAAAACGGATATTGAAAATACCGGTGCGAACGAATCAATTTCAGCCGTAAGGAAAAAAACCATGCGGCAAAGCGGCATGGCAGTATGGTTTACGGGGCTCCCCGGCTCGGGCAAAACCTCCGTTGCGGCCTGCCTTGAAAATATGCTCTTAAAAGCTAACAAACCCGCGTATCTGCTGGATGAGGAAAACCTGCGGCTCGGGCTTAACTCCGAAGCGGGCTTAAAAAACGCCGCAGGGGGCGAAAATGTGCGGAGGACCGCCGAAACGGCGCTGCTGATGGCGGACGCGGGGCTTATAACCCTGGTCAGCACGGTTTCGCCTTATAATAAGCTGCGCCGGCTCGCGCGGGAGCGGATATCCGCAGCCTTCCCCTTTATTGAGGTTTACATAAGCACGGACATTAAAATCTGCGCGAAACGGGACAAAAAAGGGATGTACCAAAAGGCGTTTCTGGGGCTTATCAATGATTTTACGGGGGTTTCCGCACCCTATGAGCCGCCGGAAAACCCGGAAATTATAATAGACACGGAAAAATTGACGGCGGAGGAGGCCGCCGCGGCGATTTTCAGGCATATAAAGAAAATTGAAAAAGAAGCTTTGAAAAATGAACTTTCCCCGCAGCAAGACTGCGGGGTATCAAAAGGTTTTTGATACCGAAAGTTCATAATGAAGAAAAAAGCAACTGAAAATATGCGAAAAACAACATAATAAATAATTATTCTGTCAAGCATTATTTTCCCAAAATCAGCATCTTCAAAACCGCCAGGCATTCACGCGAATAATTTACGGGGACGCTGTACCAGTCTATTTTCGCGCCGCAATGGGTAACAGCCAGGCCCGTTTTCCCGGCGAGCTTTACCGCCCTGAAAACATGAAAGCTGTTAGTTGCAACCGCTGTTTTGTACGGGTATTCAAAAAGCCCGTCCAAAATCTCTTTTGAATACAAGAAATTTTCGTATGTGGAAGCCGCCCTTTCTTCTTTTATGATTTTTTCGGCAGGGACTCCCTTGCTTATCAAATATTTTTCCATCGCCAGGGCTTCCGTTATATTTTCCTGCGCCCCCCGGCCGCCGGACACGACAATTGCCGCGCCCGGGTTCTTTTCGCTGTATTCAGCCGCTTTGTTCAACCTGTAGGCAAGGGTTCGGGTGACTTGTTCTCCCCTTATCCCCGCCCCCAGCACAATAATCGCGTCTTCGTTAAAATCGGCGTTGTCCGTATTCCCGTAAATGCCGATAAACGCGGCCATAATAAAGAAAAAAGCGCAAATTGCTGAGATTCCGCAGGTCAGCCATTTTATTTTTATGAGCTTTTCAAAAAACAGCCCGTAGACAATCAAAACGCCCGCGCCGCTGCCGATTATTACGACGCCAAAATTAAAATTAGCGAAAAACAAATACACAAAAGCAAAAAGCAAAACCAAAATACCCATTGTCAATAAAAATATTTTTACTTTTTTTATCATACTAACCTCCTTATTTCTAAACACTGCTCACTGACCACTATTCAATCGCCGCCTTAGCGGAATTTATCCCCTTAAATATATCCATATCAAACTTCGGCCTGCGGTCGTAATAATACAGCCCGTTCTGCTCCTGCTCTATGTCCGTGAGCTGGGTATAGCAGAACCCCATGATTTCGGGGCTTTCCATTATGGCGCGGGTCAGCT
>WREG01000279.1 GCA_009779455.1 Oscillospiraceae bacterium | reverse complement strand
TGGGCCTCGCCTGCGTTTCTCTGGCCGCTTGCGGCGGCGGTAACGGCGGCACGGCCGCGACCACGACTGCGGCAGGGACTACCGCGGGCAATACCACAGCGGCGGAAACACAGACTGTGCCTATGGAAGGCAAAAAGCTCACGGTGGGCTTTGACGCGGGGTTCCCGCCGATGGGCTTCACGGACGACAAAAACAAGGACAAATACATAGGTTTTGACCTCGATCTCGCGAAAGCCGTCGCGGATTATCTGAAAGCGGAACTCGTTTTAAAACCCATTGACTGGAAAGCCAAGGATACCGAGCTGGAAGCCGGCAATATCGACTGCATATGGAACGGCTTTACCAAAAACGAAGACAGGCTGGATAAATATGCCTGGACGGACGCCTATATGCTCAACGAGCAGGTAGTCGTTGTGATGAAAGACAGCGGCTATGAGAAATTTGACGACCTCGCAGGGAAAAAAGCAGGGCTTCAGGAAACCTCAACGGCCGAAGCCGCCCTTGACAAAGCGGCGGAGCTGAAAGCGTCGCTTGCGGACGTGGTAAAAAGCGATGACAACACCATATGCCTTACAAATCTGGAATCCGGGGTTGTAGACGCGGTGGTAATGGACAGTGTCGTCGCCAATTACATGATCGCCAAAAGCGGCAAAGATTATAAGGTAATCGGTAGCCCCCTTTCGCCGGAGGAATACGCGGTAGGTTTCGCCCTGACAAACGCGGAGCTCCGCAACACAGTGGAGGCCGCCATGAAAGCCCTCGTTGCGGACGGGACTTTTAAAGATATTTCCGTGCAGTGGTTCGGCAAAGATGTTATTGTTTTAAAATAATTATCAGTTTAAATATAGGGGCCGATATAAAAAATCGGCTCCTATATTAGCAGGTGCGGTTATTAACCGCCCGGAGATTACGCGCACCGTAATCATTTATCAGTAAATTTATGGTATTTAATGTTATCTCAGGTTCCATCGCATGGGGCGGGGTATTTAAACAGCTTTGGGGCGGATATTTGCGAAGTATGCAGATATTCTTTTTTACACTGCTTTTTTCCATCCCCTTAGGTCTTATCGTCATGTTTTTGAGGCGCTCTAAGCTTCGGATACCTTTATTTCCCTTCATAAAAAACGGAAAAATAAAATTTATTAGACTGCCCGTTATAAGCCTTATAACGAAATTTATAATTTCCGTGCTGCGCGGCACGCCCCTTATGCTTCAATTGATAGTCGTCTTTTTCGGGCCGTATTTTGTTTTCGGCATTAAGCTGGGCAATATATGGAATTGGAACACTTTAGCCGCTATTACCGCGTTTTCAATAAATTACGCGGCGTATTTCGCCGAAATATACCGTGGCGGGCTTGAATCCATACCGAAAGGGCAGAATGAAGCCGCTTCGGTGCTGGGTTTTTCAAGGGCGAGGACGTTTTTTCACATAATTTTGCCGCAGATGACAAAAAACGTCCTCCCTGCGGTTACCAACGAGACGATAACGCTGGTAAAAGACACTTCTTTGGCTTTTACCATCTCATATATAGAAATGTTTACCGTAGCGAGGCAGATTTCAAACAGGGAAGTCTCGATCCTGCCGCTTTTCGCGGCGGGCGTATTTTATTACGTGACCAACCTTTTGGTCGCTTTCATTATGGAGTTTGTTGAGAAAAAAATGAACTATTATAAGAATTGAGCGTTGAGAATTGAGAGTTAAAATCTTAGAGATGAAAAATATATGGAAGTCTTTCGGCAGCATTGAGGTGTTGAAGGGTATCTCTTTTTCGGTTGGCGCCGGCGAGGTGGTGTCAGTCATAGGGCCTTCCGGGTCGGGGAAATCCACGCTTCTGCGCTGCGCGGCCATGCTTGAAGCAATCGACGGCGGGGAAATTATTTACGGAAATGACGTTTTGGCCGCGCCTGACGCCCACGGCAAGGTTAAATACGCGAATAAAGCGCAGCAGAAGGAAATAAAGAAGAATTTTTCCCTTGTTTTTCAGGATTTCAACCTGTTCCCCCATTATTCCGTGATGAAAAATATAACGGCCGCACAGACCATAGTCCAAGGCGCGCAAAAAATCGAGGCGGAGGAAAACGCGCGGAAGCTGCTGCGGAAAATGGGGCTTGAGGATAAAGAAAACGCCTACCCCTGCCAGCTTTCCGGCGGCCAGCAGCAAAGGGTGTCGATAGCGCGGGCTTTGGCGCTGAACCCGAAAATCTTGTATTTTGACGAACCCACAAGCGCCCTCGACCCGGAGCTTACGGGGGAGATATTAAAGGTTATACGCGCCCTTGCCGCCGAAAAGATGACGATGGTAATAGTTACCCACGAAATGAATTTCGCCCGCGATGTTTCAGACAGGGTGATTTTTATGGACGGCGGCGTAATAATAGAAGAAGGCGCCCCGTCAAAGGTCATAAACAACCCGGCGGAAGAAAGAACAAAAACTTTTCTTAATATTTTCAAAGGATAATTTATTATAGGTTGCCTATATTATGAATACTAAAGAAAATGCGTATGCATTTTCGCAATGGCGCGGAAACCGGCTTTCAAAACCACTGCACGCTGCTGCGCCTATT
>WREG01000278.1 GCA_009779455.1 Oscillospiraceae bacterium | reverse complement strand
TCGCCTTTTAACGCTCTTATTATATTTTCGGGGTCTGTCAGGTTAAAAACGCGGGTCTGTATGCTGAATTCGCGGCATATGGCTGCGGCTGCGGCATCCATCACGCCGAGATTTTTTGAGAGAAGCTCTGAATAGCTCACCGTTTTATAAATCGCCGCGTCGGCATGGTCGTGGGGGTTTTTGTCATAAACGCCGTCAACGTTCGTCGATTTGAAAAACACGTCGCAGCTAAGCTCCGCAGCGCGCAAAGCCGCAGCCGAATCCGTACTGAAAAACGGGTTGCCCGTGCCGCAGCCTATAATCACCGCATATCCGGCTTCCAGATACCCCACTGCCCTGTCCCTGTTGTAAATTTCGGCGATTTTCGGCATATCGAGGGCCGACATCACTTTATAGGGTGCCCCCGCACGCCTCAGCGCGTCGCCCATAATGAGGGAGTTCATCATTGTCGCCAGCATACCCACGTCGTCTGCCTTGCTTCTCTCCATATCCGGGGGAGCGGAGCGCCCGCGCCAAAAATTGCCGCCGCCGATTATCACGGCAGTCTGAGCCTCAAGTTCAACGCATCTTTTTATTATGGCGCTTATAGCGTCAAGCGTCGGGAAATCCACGCCGTCCGTCTTTCCTCCCGCTAAAACCTCTCCGCTCAATTTTAAAAGCACCCTTTTATATACGCTTTTCATTTAAAACTTTTTCCTTTAATTATATTAGGGCTATTTTAACTCAATATTTTATATATGTAAAGTGTTTTTTAGATTTTAACGGTTTTTATTTAAATTTAGTTCTTGTTTTCGCGGAAATTTTATGTTATATTTTATTTTGATTAAATCTATTATAAATATTTTCGGAGGCTTACATATGAAATATCGCATTGATTTTAAAAATTTCAGGGATTTTAGGGTAATCGAAAAAAACAAACTTCCCGCGCGGTCTTATTTTATCCCTCAAACCACAGCGGGGAATTTTAAAAGCGTTGATTTTCGTTCCGAGCGTTATAACAGCGACATGGTAACCATGCTTTCCGGTGAATGGGACTTTAAATTTTATAAATCTTGCCTAAAAATACCTGATATTTTTAATGCAACACATATAAGATTTGACAAAATCAACGTCCCCTGCACCTGGCAGCGGACAGGGTACCAAGAACCCGTTTACCTCAACTGCCCCTATGAATTCAAGACGCTCCCGCCGAACGTCCCGGAGGACATGCCCGCAGGGGTCTACCGCAAAACTTTTAATATTGATGACTTGTCTAAAAACCATATACTGACCTTTTTGGGCGCGGCAAGCTGCCTGGACATATATGTCAACGGTAAATTCGTCGGCTATTCCGAAGGGTCGCACAATTCCGCCGAGTTTGACATCACGCCCTTCATTAAAGAGGGCAAAAACGAGCTTCTTGCTGTTATGTTTAAATGGTGCAACGGCTCATTCCTCGAAGCGCAGGATATGTTCAGGGAAAACGGCATATTTCGGGACGTTTACATAACATCACACAATAAAACTTTCATATTTGACTACCACGCTAAAACCGATAAGGGCGAAAAAGGATACAATTTGGAAGTCAGTGCAAATATTTTAGGTAATACAGATAATTATTCGCTTAATATTATATTAATGTTTAACAATAATATGATTGCTCAAAAGTCCATAGAAGCGTCAGAAAATACCTGCATAATTTTTGAAAATCTTGATGTAATTGAGTGGAACCCCGAAATACCGACCTTATACGAACTGATTATTACGCTGAAAAACGGTAATAAGGAAGAAATGGCCATACGTTCCTCTACAGGGTTCAAAAACATTGAAATAGGCGGTCCGGTGTTTTATTTCAACGGCAAAAAAATAAAAATGAAGGGCGTTAATCATCACGATACCCATCCTGTTAAGGGCTACGCAATGTCCCTTGAGGACCTTGAAAAAGATGTCCTTTTAATGAAGGATTTCAACGTAAACGCGGTCAGGACCTCCCACTACCCTCCCGACCCGGCGTTTTTGATGCTGGCCGACTTTTACGGGCTTTATGCCATCGACGAGGCGGATATCGAGACCCACGGCACTTATGATTTGGGCCTTGACGTTAACCACATCAGCAATGACGTGAAATGGGCGCCCCGCTACGTTGACCGCGTCGCGAGGATGTATGAACGGGACAAAAACCGCTCCTGCGTGACGATGTGGTCGCTGGGTAATGAAGCGGGCGGCTACAAATGCCAGGACAGGTGCTATAAATACCTTAAATCCACAGGGACGGAAATCCCCGTGCATTATCAGGATGTTCTTCGTACAAAGCGTTTCGCCTATGACGTAATCTCCGATATGTACGATCATCTCGATAAAATGAAGCTAACTTTAACAAAAAAGAGAGGCACAAATTATAAAAACAAACCATTTTTCCTCTGCGAATATTGCCATGCAATGGGTCTCGGGCCGGGCAGCCTGGAAGATTATTGGAAAATAATATACGCTGACGACCGTTTTATGGGAGGCTGTATATGGGAATGGGCCGACCACGCGGTTTACCACGAGCCTTTAACTAAAAAATACCCTTATAAATACACCTACGGCGG
>WREG01000277.1 GCA_009779455.1 Oscillospiraceae bacterium | reverse complement strand
CAATCCTCTATCCATTTTGCCGGGTTTTCATTTATGTATTGCCATATTCGCCGGTAATCAAATTCGCTGCGGATGATGTGGTCATGGTACGAACGCTGCCACATATTGAAACCGAAATTTTTTGTAGCCATCGATTTTAAGCTTTGCACAATTTGAGGGATAACCGCCTTCGTAGGGGACGCGCCCCCGCGCGTCCCGCCTTTAACCGCGTCTTTGATAACAACAATCATATGTGCATGGTTTGGCATAATAATATAATTGTCAATAAAACATGAGGATATATATGTTTGATTTTTTGGATTTGCGAATCAATGAAAATGCCATATTCAGATAATTTGCAAAACGGGACGCGCAGGGGCGCGTCCCCTACAGCAATATGTCCCAACATCCCATGCTTTTCTTTGACGCATAGGGTTATAAAATAACACCCTTCGCTTGAATAGTCAAAACCTTTTAGGCGAATATTTTTCCTGACTGGCATATCTTTTACTATTTTCATGTTTTAACAGTTTAACACCTGTGATTTCCTCTCAAATTGTTCCTAAATTTGAAAAACCCTTTTCGCGTTGTCATAAAACACCGCTCTCAAAATTTTCTCAGCGAAAACCATATCATAATCCCCCGCCGCAACCTTTTCTGCAAGCACCGTGCAGATATCGCCCTTCGCCATCGTCAAATGCCCCACAACCCCGTCGAAGAATTTGTAGTCGCCGCCGAAGGCGAAAATCTTTGTGTATGGCAGCACGTCGAGGGCCTCGCGGAAGAATTCGCGGGAGGCGTGTGGGGAGACTATATGCGCCCAGCACATGTCTATGTAGACGTTTGGGTGGTATTTCGCCAAAACCAGTATCTGGCGGTTGTAGGGGTAGCCGATGTGGAACAGATCGAAGGTCAGATTCGGGTATATACGGAAAACATTTTTCAAAAGCATGGGGTTGCTTTTTTCAATGTCATTGAACATCCCCTCCTGCAGCCCCGTATGTATCTGCACCCTGAAATAGTCATCATTCGCCACGCTCAAAACATAATGGAACATAAAATCCTGCAATTTTTTCGGGAAACGGCCGCCCTTGCCTTCCCGGATGTACTCGTCAAACAAAATCTCGGCTTCCTCAAAGGGCACGTCCTCAAAATAAAGGCTGCGCTCATAGGCTATCGCTATTTTCAGCGTCGCCATGCCGCCTTCCTTCCACGCATAATAGGTATCCTTAAAATCCTCGCAGTAATCGGAGAGATTGTCCGCCAGCGGGGCGTCCCACGGGCATATATAGGTTTCGGGATAGCAGGCCCGGGCGAAAAACTCCGTCGTCTCGTTTTTCACATCATCCGTGCCGCTGCAGGTTATGGATTTTTCAATGTGCAGCATATCCTTCATAACGCTTTTCCTATAATCCGGGTCGGAGGTTTTTTTTGCAAAGCTGTCCTGCAGGGCCTGAATGGTTTCCCTCGTCATGTCGTCGATGCCGTGGACTTTTTTCATGGCGATTTTAAGGGACTTGTAATACGATGTGTTTCTGACCTGCTCAAGATAAGGCTCAAGCATGTCCCAGCGTTCCATCACGCCCAGGCTGCTGTCGCTTATTTTCGCGTGCTCCTCGAATGACAGCCCCGCCGCGTGCAGGTCGGCGGACAAATAGTGGGAAAGGTACTCGAACAGCACGTCCGGCCGCACGTCGATGTAGCTGTCGAATACGGGCAGGTGTTCATGGGTGTCGATGACGGGCATTTTGTCCGCGAGGTTCAATAAATGGCTGTAGGCTTCGGTTTTCAGCATAAATTTTTCCTCCTATATCGTTTAATGTTAATTATTTTGCTTTCCTGTAAATTATCATTTTGATTATCCATTTTGTCACACTTTCTGTTATGCAGGTGTGTTTCCCGTTATTAATATTCCTTAAAAACGGGCGGACATAATTGTCCGCCCTAAAAGTTTTTCTTTTATTTTGCATAGTCGAAAGCGCGGCTTTCTCTTATTAAATGCACTTTTACCTGTCCCGGATATTCAAGCTCCGTTTCGATTTTCTTCGCGATATCCCTGGCGACCAGCACCATTTTGTCATCCGATATGATTTCAGGTTTGATCATTATGCGAATCTCACGACCTGCCTGAATTGCGAACGATTTTTCGACGCCGTTGAAGCTTGACGCTATTTCTTCAAGCTTTTCAAGCCTTTTTATATAGCTTTCGATATTTTCGCGGCGCGCGCCGGGGCGGGCCGCCGATATCGCGTCGGCCGCCTGGACAAGGCAGGCTACGACGGTTTTCGCTTCAATATCCCCGTGATGGGCGTGGATAGCGTGGAGGACAGCTTCGTTTTCCTTGTATTTCTTGGCGAATTCGACGCCCAATTCGATATGGGAGCCATCGTGCTCGTGGTCGAGCGCCTTCCCAATATCATGCAGAAGCCCCGCCCTTTTCGCGGTTTTTACGTCCCCGCCGATCTCCGCGGCCATAAGCCCGGACAGGTATGAAACCTCAAGGGAATGGTTCAGCACGTTCTGCCCGTAGCTGGTGCGGTATTTAAGCTTTCCCAAAAGACGGACGATCTCGCTGTTGACGCCGTTTACCCCTGCGTCTATGACCGCCCTTTCGCCGGT
>WREG01000276.1 GCA_009779455.1 Oscillospiraceae bacterium | reverse complement strand
TATTCAAGCTCTTTACCGTCGTTGATCCCGGGGCAGAGCACAAGCTGGGCGTTCATTTTTATGTCGGCACCATAAACCCTGTTTAATATTTCAAGCGCGTCCCCTGCGCGGGGGTTTCCCATCATTTCGGAACGCAGTCCGCGGCTCATCGTATGCACGGAAATATTTACGGGGCTTATCCGCATTTTTATTATCCTTCCGATATCGCGTTCCGTGAGGCTGCACAGGGTAATATAATTGCCGAAAAGAAAGGACAGGCGGCTGTCGTCATCCTTGAAATAAAGGCTTTCACGGCATCCTTTCGGCATTTGGTCGATAAAGCAGAAAATGCATTTATTCCCGCAACATTTCTGCGAATCCATCAGATATGTACCGAATTTAAGGTCGGAGCCGTTAAAACCCTTGATTTTTACGACTTTCCCGTCCGCTTTTTTGATTTCGGCCTCAGGTTTGCCGCCGCCCGTATAAAAATCATAATCAAGCACGTCCAAAATCTCGTCCCCGTTAACGGAAACAAGCATATCCCCGCTTCTCACACCGAGGAGCATGCATTTTGAAAAAGGTTTTACCTTAGCGATTTTAACAGCCATGAATAAAATTAAACACCAAAAAGGCGGAGAAACTCCCGCTTCCCACCAAATCAGTTAGCCGCAGCATAAGGCGTCAGGCGGGATATTAGATGATTCCTAAAACCCTGACTCCTGCCCCCTGATTCCTAACCCCTCGAAGTCAATCTTCTTCGATTTCGATAACCTGTCTGCCGTTATATTTGCCGCAGGCGGCGCAAAGCCTGTGAGACATCTTGAATTCGCCGCAAGCTTTGCATCTTTCGATAGCGGGGGCGGATATTTTCCAAACGGTGGAACGCCTCTTATCCCTCCGGGCCTTTGAAACCCTTCTGGCAGGTACTGCCATAATCAACATCCTTTCAATAATTCTAATGCATAATTAGTTAAGTAATTGTTTTAGTTTTTCGAACCTTGGGTCAACTGCTTTTTCGCAGGAGCAGCTTCCGCTGTTCAAATTCGCCCCGCAGATAAAGCATAAACCTTTGCAGCCCTCTTTGCACAACAGCTTCGACGGGAGGTTCAGCAATATATCCTCCGTTACGAGTTCATCCAGATCAAGCCGCGTGTTTTCGACTGTGATATATATGTCGCCGTGTTCCTCATCGGCGGAGGATTGCAGGAGGCAATGCCTGACGGGCAGCGAAACGCGCTTTTTTACGTTTTCATTGCAGCAGTCGCATTTATAAAAGTGGTCAAATTCGGCAGAAGCGTCCAGCAAAACGGCCCCGTTTCCGTTTGACGCATTGCCCCTGACTGTCACGGTATCCGCACGCTGCCCCGCGCCGGGCAAACTGCCGGGGATGTCAAAACCGTAATCAAAATTAACGGATTCGCCCTCGTTATTAAAAACAGGCTCCAACTCTATAAACATAATTTGATATTATAAAGGTTTTACGGGCATTTGTCAATAGATTTTAACGCATTAAGTTTAAAAAATGTTGTCGAGCCCCAGTTTTTCATTGATTTTAAGCGTATCTATAAAAGAAAGGGCATCCTCGCAGCGCAATTTCAAAAGCTCAAAATCCCCGTTTTCGGCAAGGCTTTTGCAGACCAGCAGTTTCGTCCGCGCCTCGCGCAGATTTTTATGTTCAAGAAAAAAAGCCAGGCAAACCCGCGTCTTTTCCCAGTTTTCATAAGCTTTTGCGGTTTTTTCCGCTATTTCGCCCCCGTTACTGTCAATTTCATTTATGACCTCGTTTATTGCCGCCAGCTGTTCGTCAATTTTATGCAGTGAAAAAAAATACCCGAAAAGGCAGAGGGAGACGCTTAGGAATATCAGCCCTATTGAAATATACAGCCTCATCATTTTAGATCGTCCTCCTTTTCTATAATATTCACGTTCCCCGCGGAATCGGCGGTCATAAGTATTACGTTTTTCAAATAAAGCTTCTTTTTATCGAGGATTTTGTCAAGCGCGTTCGAGGTCATGCCGCATTCCTTGAAATTGCTTTTGATAACCTTTCCGTCCGTGATTACGATTGACGGGAAAGTCCTGTTTTCGGGCGTCAGCTTCATGTCGCTGACCGTGGCGGGCATTTTTTCGGGCTTCAGCATCACGCTTATGCTTCCGTCGTTTTCGACTATGGCGTAAAGCACGTCCTGAAGGTCAAAAACATCCTTCTGCCGCAGGCCCAGCATCACCTCGTCAAGGTTGTAGCGCAGGTTTTTTATCTTTTTTTGGTCAAGCGCGCCGTTCCTGATGATGACGGTGCTGTTCCCTTGCAGCTTCGACCTCATGAACTTATTTTTCATGGATATCACGGATATCACAATTTCAAACGCAACAAGCAGGATAACGGCCACCATAGAATAAAACAGCGGCAGGTCGGGGTCTTCGATGGGGTTTGTGATAATTTCGGAAATCATTATGGTGATAACCAGATCCATAGGCTGCATCTGCCCGATCTGCCTTTTCCCCATAATCCGCACGGCCAGAATCAGAAAAATATAGAGTACCACGGTCCTTATCAGCATCGCGAGCATAAATTACCCCTCCAAAAGACGCATTATCCGCTTTAAGATAATATTTCCAATTTGGAGGGATAAATTCATGCGAAAATAATAAGGATAAAAAAGGAAAATGAAAGAAGAAACTTGCTAT
>WREG01000275.1 GCA_009779455.1 Oscillospiraceae bacterium | reverse complement strand
GCGGGCTGTGCCAGGACGGACGCGGGCGTCCACGCCAACGAATATTATTGCAATTTTAAGACAGAAAAAGAAATACCGCTGCAAAAAATCCCTTACGCCCTTAACGCAAACCTGCCGTATGACATAGCCGTGCTGTCCTGCGCCGAGGCCCAGCCGGATTTCAACGCGAGGTTTTCTTGCAAGTCGAGGGAATATATTTACAAAATTTGGAACAGCGAATTCCGCAACCCCTTTTTGCATAAAAAAGCCCTGCATTACAGATACCATTTGGACGCTGAGCTGTTGGACAGCGAGGCGCGGGCCTTTTTGGGAATCCATGATTTTTTCGCATTCCAAAGCGTCGGGACGGAGGTCAAAACCACGGTCCGCATGGTTAAAAAAGCCGCAGTCGAGAGGGCAGGGGACATGGTCATTTTCACGGTCGAGGCGGACGGCTTCCTCTATAATATGGTTAGGATAATGACGGGGACCCTTTTGTCCGCTTCGGAGGGCAAAATCGAAAAAGGCAAAATTCCTGAAATAATTTTAAGTAAAGACCGCGAAAAAGCGGGATTTACCGCCCCGGCGGAAGGGCTGTATTTGAACAGGGTTGAATATTAATGCAGCAGCCCGTAGGGGCGATTATTAATCGCCCGCATAAAAATATATCTTTATAACTTTATGGGCGGCTGATATCCGTTCATACAAAATGGGATAAAAATTTATGAAAAAAGATACCGTGTTAAAACCTGATAACAAACCCCGGCGAAGGTCCGGCCAAAAAAAGCTGATGCCGCTCTTGAAATCGCTGATGCTTATTTTGGTCGCGCTTATGGTTGTTTTTATTGTCGCGAGGACGTTTAAGGAAAACAACCGTACAAGCGGCATATTTTCATCGCCGGTCAATTCATACCCATATGCCGTATCGGCGGAAGACGTTATTGATTTCAGGCTTTACGGCTCGGGTATAGCCGTGCTTACCAATAATGGCATCACATATATTAATTCCCCGGGGGAAGTCACGGGCGAATATAAACTGACGTATAAAAAGCCCGCGATGGATATAAAAAACAGCCGGGCGCTTATTTATGACAGGGGGGGCTACGGTTACTGCCTGCAAAAAAGCGGCGGGACATATTATGAAAAAACCGCGGATTATGAAATTATCACGGGCACAATGTGCAGAAACGGTACGTACGCGCTGGCCACGCGCGCGCAGGGGGCGGTGTCCGAACTTTTTGTTTATAATTTGAGAAACGAGCTGATTTTCGGCTGGCAATGCGCCTATGACCATATTGTCAGCATTGATTTGTCGGAAAACGGTAAATTCGCGGCGGTCATTGCGATAGGCGGCGCAGACGCGCAGATATATTCCAAAGTATATGTTTTCAACTTGAAAACCCGTTCGCTTGACGCCGAATACGAATATAAGGACACATCGCTTTACGAAGCGGTATATCTGTCTAAAAACGTTTTGGATGTTAACGGGGACAATGTGAGGAGCCTTATCGAAAACGGCGCGAAAACGGACAGCAACGGGTTTTCAGGGCTGTCCGCACGCAAAAAAGAAAATGTATTTAACGTAGGGGGCGCGAAGCTTTTCGCCGAACTGGGCAATGATAATTATAACAAACTGATGGTTTTTGATAAAAACGGCGCGGAGCTTTTCACAAAAGACTTCCCCTACAGCGTAAACGGGATTTCAGCGGACAAATACAATATTGCCGTAGTTTCAGGCGATAAAATTGAAATATTCAACTATAAAGGCGAAGCTGTGAGCGTTATCGAACCGGGATATAAAGCCGCCGCCGCGCTTATTTTGTCGGGGACCGCATATGTTCAGTCCATGAACGGAATAGATAAATTTTTATTTTGATAAATTTAAAAATCTTAATAATTTTCCTATTGTATATTTAATAAAAATATGCTACAATTCACAATGCACAATTTGCAATTCACAATTAATGCCGGGCAGATAGTTTTAAGTTGTGCATTGCCAATTGTGAATCGGACGAAAGGGTGAAAACATATGGGTCTTATCATTGACGCCGCGCTGCTGGGGCTTTACGCGCTTATCATTTATTTCGCGGCCAAAAAAGGTTTTATTCTCGTGCTTATAGATATGGCCGCGGTTATACTCGCGACAATTGTTTCATATGCCGTCTCGGCTTCCGTCGCGGCTAAAATTTATGACGCCTATTTAAAAGATGTGGTAATGAGCGCGATAAGAGACAAGCTCCCCGAAAACCTTGCGAATTTCAGCACGCAGCAGCTGTTGGATTCGCTTCCCGCCCCTATAGCGGGTTTGGCGGAATCGCTTAATCTTATACCGCAGGATACCATAGACCGGCTTAACCAGACAATATCGCTGCAAAACCTTGAATCGACAATTATTGCCCCCGTATGCACCTCTATATTGAAAATTATCTGCTTTGTGGCAATATCAATAATAACGATAATAGTATTGAAAATCGTCGGCAGGCTTATAAGCGGTCTTATTAAAAAAACGCCGCTTAAAAAATTCAATACGGCCCTGGGTTTGGTTTTAGGGGCGCTGAAAGGTTTGATAACCTTGACAATAATATCATTTTTACTTATAATTATTGCGTCTTTGTTTAAAAACGGCAGCTTCGCGGCAGGCGTTGAAGCTTCTAAAGTATGTTCCCTTTTAAGCTCGCTGAAATCAATATTCTAAAAACATGAAAAGGAG
>WREG01000274.1 GCA_009779455.1 Oscillospiraceae bacterium | reverse complement strand
TACAGAGCGAGGGTACCTGCGTCGTTTACGGGATGCCGCGGGCGGTGGCCGAGGAAGGCTTAGCCGATAAAATTTTGGATTTAGAATTGATTTTATCCGAAATAGAGGGCTTTGATTATTTAAAACTGTAAAGAGATATTTATTATGGATATTAAATCGTTGCAATGCTCGATAAACGAGCGCGAGTTTATACTTTTCAGGGACTATATCAAAAAAGAGAGCGGCATCGTTATTTCACCCGAAAAAGCTTACTTAATAGAAACAAGGCTCTCAAAGCTTATGCTTGACGCCGGAGCCGAATCGTTCGGCGAGTATTACGATTATATCGTCTCCGGCAAAGACCCCGCTGTATCCGAAAAAATAATAAACGCCATAACGGTAAACGAGACACTGTGGTTCCGCGACGCCTCGCTGTGGAAATTGTTGGACGAAGAAATACTTCCCGGGCTTGTAGAGGGGATTGTTTCCGGCAAAAAAACAAAAGTGAGGGTTTGGTGCGCCGCCGTTTCTACCGGGCAGGAGGTCTATTCGGCCGCGATGCGCGTCGACGAGTATCTGAACAAAAACAAGGCGGGCGCCGGTTTGGCGAATTTTGAGTTCTTTGCCACGGATATTTCCGGCCGGGTATTGGATATAGCGAAAAACGGCCGTTACGATAAAATAAGCATGACGCGCGGAATCGACGAATACTACAAAACGAAATATTTTACAAATACCGGCTCGGTTTGGGACATCGACCCGAAAATAAAAAACGCGGTGAAATTCGAGCGTTTTAACCTTCAAAAAAGCTACGGGAGGTTCGGGCTGTTTGATATAATCTTCTGCAGGTATGTGCTGATATATTTTTCAAACGAAACGAAAACGGAAATTATAAAAAAAATGCGAGGCTCGCTGACGGACGACGGAGTGTTCTTTACGGGGAATTACGTTTTCTATGATTTATTCAAAGACGGCTTCGAGTCGAAACATTATGATAACATAACCTATTATCAAAAAAAAGGGGGGATATAAAATGAAGCTGCTTGTGGTCGACGATTCGGCGGTTATAAGGAAAGTTATTAAGGCGGCCGCCGATGTGCTTCAATTGGAAACGATTGAAGCGGAGGACGGTATTGAAGCCCTTGAAAAGGTTGCGGCGCATCACGCGGGCATAGACCTGATCCTTTTGGACTGGAACATGCCTGAAATGAACGGATATGACGTGCTTGTGGAAATAAAAACCAACGATAAATATAAGCATATCCCGGTAATGATGGTGACGACGGAGGGGCAGCAGAGCAGTATCGTGGCCGCCGTGCGCGCGGGGGCCGACAATTATTTGGTCAAGCCGTTCACCGTCGAGGAGCTTGAAACCAAAATCGTCGAGTGCTTAGGAAAGGCGGGCGGGTTTTGATGGATTTTATCGACAGCCTCGGCGTCATTTTTTCGGACGCCTTAGCGGAAATCATCGCCACGGCGACAGGCGTGTATATCGACTGCATACCGCCGGAAATAGACTCGGGCTTTGAAGAGCTGACCGGAGTAATGGGCTTGTGCGGCAAAAAAGGCGGGATACTTTTTATTTCCGCAAAAAAACCGGATATACGGACATTGTGTTCCTGCATGATAGGCGCGCCCGAGTCCGAAGTGACAGAAGCCGATATAGAGGACGCCCTGTGCGAATTTGTGAACATGACGGCCGGGAACGCCAAGCTGCGCATATCCAACCCGGATTATATGTTCAACCTGTCGTCGCCTTTTATTATCAGGAGCAAAGATATTTCCATCGCCGCTAAGAACAGGACGCGCGTTATTTCAAAGTTGTTGGGGAACGGGGACATATCCGTCAAACTTACGTTCGTCTGTTAAAACAAAGGTTTAAAAATAAATCAAGAAATTTTAACATAAAAATAGTATCATAATATAATAAGCGCGAAAAATTTATATGGAGGGAGATTAATTTTGAATGGATGAATTGCAGCTCGCAAAAATGAATTTATTGGAGCGGGAGAGTTCTATGCTCCAAACGATGTTTGATTCCATTTCCGACCTCATATTCTGCAAGGACGCGAATTTAAACTATACGCGATGCAATAAAAGCCTGCTGCAATATTTTGGACTTGAAGAGGACGAGCTTATCGGCAAGGGCGACGCCGACGGCCTGAGGTTCCCTTTTGAAACCGCCGAAGAATACAGGGCGATGGACCGCGAGGTCATGAACAGCGGCAAAATTTTTACATACGAAGAGTTTGTCCCCGACGCAAACGGCGTCTCGCGCCTTTTTGAAACAAATAAAGCGCCCCTTTTAATAAACGGAAAAATCACGGGAGTGATGGGGATAGCCCGCGACATAACGGAACGCAAGGCGATGGAGGAAATCGCCCAAAACGCGAACCGCGCCAAATCTTCGTTTTTAGCCCATATGAGCCACGAGATGCGGACGCCCATGAACAGCATCATAGGGTTTTCGGAGCTCGCCTTGGACGCCGAGATCCCGCAAAAAACAAGGGAATACCTGAATCTGATAATTGATAACTCCAAATGGCTTTTGCAGCTCATCAACGACATACTTGATATATCGAAAATCGAATCCGGCAATATGAAATTGGAGCAGATACCATTTGACCTGCACGAGATATTCATTGCGTGCAGGACCCTGATAGCGCCGAAAGCCGCCGAAAAAAACATCGACCTGTTCTTTTACGCGGAGCCGTTCGTCG
>WREG01000273.1 GCA_009779455.1 Oscillospiraceae bacterium | reverse complement strand
GTAAGCAGAAGAGGGAAGAGCAGCTTTTTGACAAGCGTTCCCGTAAGCTTGGAGCCGTCAATGATAAGCAGCCCGCCGCTTAGTTCCGAACCGTCGGAATTTTTAATCACATCGCCGTTCTCGTCGGCAAGATAAGACAGCGACTGGCTGATGCCGGGGATGAGGATGACGGGGAATTGCTCCGCGTCCCTCGCCGCTATAACTTCCTCGTCCATGTTCAAATGGTTTTGGCGGTAATACCCGGAATTATACTCAGCCGAAGCGGTCATCAGCAAAGCGGGTAAAATCAATGCTACGGAAAGAACCAGCGCGAACACTTTGGTAATCTTCTTTTTCATAAAAATTCTCCTTTTTTATTATTGCATATATTTTTTTATTTATTATATATTATATATTATATATTATATATTAACCCTAATTAATACCGAGGACATATTGTTTAAACAATTTTACCAAAGGGTTATACTGGAAGAAATATTTGTCGAGGAAATCAACGAAAAGGCGCAAATACACGGAATAATCGGATATATATGTGAGATCGCCCTGTTTCAATGTTGTCCCTTCGGGTACGGTAACGAACGGCTGGACGTAGCAGATGCCGCCGGGGCCTGTAAGGTAAGGCCTTACATAGCTTTCGATATCGTCCGCGAATTGGGCTAAATCAATGGTATATTCGCCTTCGTTTATCACTTTCCCGCCGTTTGTGACCCACGCAATGCCGTCGGTGTCGCCATTCGGGATTATCGTGATAGTGTTGAGGCCGATTATGATATCCTCAACCATAGGATGGGTAATCCCGTCTGACACAAAATCGTCAGGAAGCTCCCCGCCTCTGCAAGACCTTGAAATCCCGAAATATGTGCCGTCCTCCATGCTTCTCTTGAGATCCGCCACGGCGGCGTCTTTGTTGTCCGCCTCAAGGCTTTCCTTCATCATATGTATTGTAAACGCCCTGTCCCACTGACCCATTTGATGGGCGTCGCTGAAGGTTACGAGATGGGGCGCCACGCCGTAGGGGATGAGCTTAGTCAAAAGCTTTTCGTATAATACCGTGCGGTCAATCGCCGTAGCGCCGTCCCCGCCGCTGCTTACGTCAATGGCGAACAGGCTCGGGAAATATTTCAGATAAAGGTTCGCGAATTTGTTTATGACGTTTTCCCTTTCATAAACGGCGGGGTTTTTTTCTGCGCCCGTCGCTTCGCTCACATGGTTCAGGAAGGTGTTGCCGCCTAATTCTTTGATAGCTTTTACAGGAGTCTCGAAATCGTTGTCAACCCCTATCATGCCCTGGCCATAATTGACGAAGAAGCTGTTTAAATGGCTGTTGCTGGGGACCGCCCCGTTCTGCTCGCAGCCGAAAGGCACGTCAAGCATCGGCCTGCCGTCCCTGCCGACGCCGTTGGTGATTTCAGCATAGCGTTTGGCAGTCACGGGGATGATGGGGGCCATTTTTGTGCGCTCATATTTGATAAGGCGCATTATCGGCGCGGCAGGAGCCGCTATGTCCCAGCCGTGGTTCGGGGTCATGTGATCCGTTATCGCGAGGATATCGTAACCGAGGCGGTAATGCTCCTCAACGACAGTCTGTACGGGCACGTCGCCGTCGGACGCGTCGGTATGCACGTGAAGCTGCGCTTTATAGGCGTTCCAGGTGTCGAAATCGACTCCGTCATAAGGGTTTGTGATTTCATAAACCAACAGACCCGCAGCGGACGCCGTTATAGCCGTTGACATGACCGGCAATAGCATCAATACCGCGAGAGCGAGGGAAACGGCAATTTTCACTCTTTTTTTCATAAATTGCGACCATCCTTTCAAATTAAAACAAATAATTTTCCGCAGTTAGACAATTCTAGGTTTATTATAATACAAACAATAAGGATAGTCAATAGAATATTTAAAAATTCACCATAAAAATTTAAAAATTTATTTTAAAGATGTTCAAAATTCCAAAGAGTCAAATATATAGTTTTTCAGCATAGACCCGAAGTCCGTTTTCTTTATGTCGGCTATGATTTCTTCGGCCGTATAAACGGCGGGCGCGGGCATAATGTCATAAACATTTTCAAACCCCGAGCAAAACGCCTTGATTTCGTCTTCAAGGGACTCGGCGGTATATTCCCGTATCCTCAGTATGGGTATCCCCCCGCTTTCCGCCACATCATTGACAAAAGCGTCCCTTTCCTGCCTTTCGGGCCGGTCGTGGGAGCTGTCGTCAAGCTCTATCAATATTTCGGGCCTGCATTGATCGTCCGAGCATAAGATAAAATCTATATGTTTTGAGGTTATCTTGTTGAGCCAGGAGTATTGCCACTGCTTATCATACCTGACAGAAAAAAGATCCGCCAGCCGGGCCTTTGAAAACACAATCAAATCATATTTGTCGGCTATGGGCTTAAGCGTATTATAAAACTCAAACTCGCGTTTTGTGAAGAAATATGTATTTTTTTTATATGGAAGTTCAGCCAATATATTATCTCCTTTAACTTTATCGTTTATTCCCAGTCAATCAGCAGATACGCTACAGACCAGAGTATGGCCGCCGTATATATAAGCAGCATCAGCGGGTATACGCTGCCCATGCTCAGCAGCTTTATCGTTATCATTCTCCCGCTCCCTCCCGTAAGCTGCTGAAGCAAAGATGAGAAAAGGCTTCCGAGCGAGCCCATTAGATTTGAGCCGGAAACGGCCGTAAACAGTTTTGACT
>WREG01000272.1 GCA_009779455.1 Oscillospiraceae bacterium | reverse complement strand
GTTATCACCCGGCCTTGTATGTTGCCGTCCCCGTCGATCGACGCGGGGATGAAAAGCCCCGCCGCGCCCTTTTCCATGCCGTTTATGACGTCAGGGTCGGCCAAAACGAGGCCGCTCATTTTCGAGCTTTCGAGCCTTTTTTCATTTACCGCGTTTTCGTCCGCGTCCCGGTCCAAAACCGGGTCGGCCTGCCTTGCGGGGAAGTACAGCACCCCCGCCGGGGCCGTTTTCCCGTACCTTTCCCCGGCGTTCGCCGCCAGTATGAAAAGGTAGATGAGCATCTGCATATTAAGCCCTGACAAAATGTCCGACAGCCTGAAACCCTTCGCCCCGGTCTTGTAGTCTATGACCCGCAGGTACGCCCTGCCGTCCTTTTCCATGGTGTCCACCCTGTCCACAAGCCCGTTCACATGGGTTTTTTTGCCGTCGGCGAGGGGCAGCTCGTAAGGCGGCACATCGCCGCTTTTTGATATGGAAAGCTCCGCGTCCTTTATCTCAAAGGACGTGATTTTGAATTCCGCCGCTATGTTCGCCAGAAGGAAAACCACCCGTTCTTTTAATTTCGACAAAAGGAAAACAAACCTCTGGGGCTTGCCCTCAAGCCCGCCCATGTGGGTTTCCACGTATTCGTCAAGGGCCTTTTGCACGGCGGCCTCGCGCCTCGCCCCCGAATCCGACAGCGCGTCGTCCCTGTATTCCGTGAACAGCTTTTCGAAGATAAAATGCGTTATCTGCCCCGACTGGGCGGGGTCGATATCGGCCTTTTTCCGCTGTTTCGCGGCAAGCCCGTATTTGCAAAAATATTGGAACGGGCATTTGTGGTAGGTTTCGATGCGGGAAGGGGAGAGGCTCATATTGCTTGTGAAAAGCTTTTCCGCGATATTTTTGTCCTCGATTTTAAACGGCTTTTCCGACACCGCCCGTTCCACCGCCTCCAGTCTGCTTTTATATTCCTCTTTGTCATTAAAATACGCGATAAGGCTTTCAGACAGGGGGGTATTTTCGCTGAATCGCGAGGATGCCTGCTCGAAAGCAGTCTGCCCGCTCTCGATAAAATATTCGTCAGGCAGGGAATTATAGTCAAGACGGCTGCACTCCAGGAACTTATTTAAAATAAAGGATATTATTTCCGACGGGTTCATGGCGTTGCCGGTCGGATCATTCAGCGAATAGGTTATATACAGCTTTTCGCGGGGTATGGTAAGGGCGCTGTAGACGATGAGCCGCTCGTTTTCCTCCCGGGAACCGCTTGTGTCGGCGAAATCGACGCCCGCTTCTTTAAGGCTCAGTTTCTCCTTGTCCGTAAAAATCCCGCCGCTTATATTCTCTGCGGGGAAAATCCCCTCGTTTGCCCCGGCAATAAATACCGCCTTCGGCGCGGCAAGCCTTGTCCTGTCCGCGCTCCCTATCACAATCTCGTCAAGCCCCTGGGGGAGGGAGCCTGTCTGAATATTTGAAAGCGAAAGCTTGAATAGATTATAAAACCCGGCGGCGCTCATAATGTCCCCGGCCGCGCTCAAAGCGAAAGAGTCCAGCGCGTCCATTATGATATTCCATATTTTTTCGCATTCGAGGGCTTCCTCAACCCTGCCCGCGAGGGCCAGATTTTCCGCCAAAACCTTTAAATTTTGCGGGATTTTGTTTTTTTGCAAAAAGCTGTACACGGCTTTGCAATGCTCTTCCGCAAAATTCTCTTTTAAGTCTTTTTTTAAGGTTATAAGAGGCAAAACCGCCGCTTTCCTGTATTCGTTAAGGGCCGCAAGCCTTTTTTCCGCTTCCTCCGTCATAATTTCGCCGAAGCCGTCGGGATGCGCCTTGAAACCCTCTTTCCACGCGGCCCCGTCGACCTGCCAGAGGTAGGCGTAATTTTCAAGGCCGCTTATGGCCTCGGCGGAAACGTTCGCCAGCCCGGTTTTAAGGTATCGCATAAAATTGTCCGTCGAAAAGCCTTTCGCGGCGATGTCCAGCGCCGACAGCAAAAATACGGTCAGCGGCTCGTTCAATATGCCCTTCCGCCCGTCCTCGAACACGCTCAAACCGCATTTTTTCAAGGCGGAGGCCATCTTGCGGCGGTACATCCCCTCCGTCCGCTCGATTATCGCGATGTCGCGGCACCGCCAGCCCTTTTCCCTTATCAGTTTTTTCGCGGTCAAGGCGATATATTCGCACTCGGCGAAACGGTCGGGCGCGGAAAACACGGTTATGTCCCCCGCGTCCAGCGAATACGGCGCGGGGTTCCCGTCATACAGCGATTTTTCAAGGGCTTCGATCTCGCGTGACTTGTACCGCTCCAATTTCAGCGGGAAATTGTTGAATTTCGGCCTGCCTGACAGATACTGCGGCTTTGCTATATGTATCCCGTTCTTTTCCGCGATTTCCCTAAGCCTGTTCATGCATCTGACGCTTGCCGTAAACGGCCCCGTACCGCCGCTTTCGTCTTGAAGGCTCCCGGCGGTCACGGTCACATAAAGCGCCCGCGCCTGTTTCATGATTTTTTCTAAAACGGCATATTCCTGCCCGGTAAAACCGTTGAAACCGTCCACCGCGATAATTCTGTTCTTGAAAGCGGGCAAATCTTCAAGTAAAGCGGATAGCCTTGACAGGTTGTCCCTCCCGTCGCGGTATTTTTTTTCGAGCAACGCGTTGTAACATGACAGGATAAGGGACAGTTCACTTGCTTTGATTTTAAGTGAGCCTTCGTCCAAACCGAT
>WREG01000271.1 GCA_009779455.1 Oscillospiraceae bacterium | reverse complement strand
GCCTCAAAGCACATTATATCAAAACTAAAAAAGGGCACTCCACGGTTTCATTCCGTTTTGTGCCTTTCGACAGAAAGGAATGGGTATTTGAATGAAAAAAATTTTTGCAATCACATTGGTATTGGTTCTGGCCTTTTCCCTCGCCGCCTGCGGCAGCAAAGGCGATAATAACGGGGACAACAAAAACGCGTCCGCGAATGTTTTGGTAGGGATGGGAAGAGCCGCGGAATATTTCAAATATGACACATACCATATAAAAGCAAAAATGGATTTAGGCGGCATTGACGAGTTATACGAATCCGGAGGGCTGCTCGAAGAAATATTCGGCGGGTTGGGCGGCATTGAAGAATTATACGGAGCCGGAAAGCTGATCGGGGAAATATTCGGCGGATTGGACGACATTGAAGAATTATACGGAGCCGCAAAGCTGATCGAGGAAACAGTCGGCGAATTAAACCGGGATATTGATTTTTATGTCAAAAATAACATACAGGCGGTGATATTCGGAGATAAGCGAACGGTAGTGCGCGACGGCAAATCCTACGAGGTGTTTGACAAATCAAAGACATATGAGGATACGGGCTTTTCGCCGCCAATTGTTTTGGGCTGCAAGAATATGAATATGACCGGTTCAGGCATCGCGTCATTCAATGGGAAAAATATGCCATATGAAGAATATGACAATGATATTCAATATTTTTTTGACGGCGATGATTTGGCGGGCATTAAAACAATATCACAGTATGAGTTGTCATCCGGCGTGCTATCCCCTGACCTTATTGTTATCGAATGCGGCAGAAACGTGCCGGACAGCATCTATGAAATACCGGGCGACTATCAAAGGATCGATCAATAAAGTGTAAAAATTAAAAAAATAAATAAAAATTAAAAGGAGTAATTTTCATGAAAAAGTTTTTTGCGATCACATTGGCATTGGTTTTGGCGCTTTCCCTTGCCGCCTGCGGAAACAGCGGCAAAAATAACGGGGATACGGGGATAACTTCACCGGCCGGGGCGGAAAATACTACGGCGAAAACGGGAAATAACGACTCCGCGACGGCAAACAGCCCGAGCGGGACAGGCAAGGCATTCAGCTATTTTAACGGCGGCACTTTTCACATGAAGGCCAAATCGGAAGTGCAGGGAATACAAATGGAAATGGAGTATTATGCCAAAGGGAGCAATATGGCAGTTATATCTGAAGCCGGCGGTGAAAAAACCCGCATGATCACACGGGACGGCAAAATATATGTGGTTATGGATGAATCCAAGTCATATATTGACTATTCCGAAAACAGCATGTTTAGCCAATCATCGTCAAGCAAGGATATAAGCGCCGAAGGGAAAGCCATGACCGGTTCAGGCACGGCCCAGTTTAACGGCAAAAACCTGTCTTATGAAGAATATGAAATAAACGACAGCAGCAAGCAGCAATATTTCTTTGACGGAAATGATTTAGCCGGCATACGGACTTTAACGAACGAAGACACCGTTGACATTATTATCGTTTCCATTGATAAAGACGTGCCGGACAGCATATTTGAGGTACCGGAAGGTTATGAAAAAATGCAAATCGGTTTTTAAGGCTGATTTAAGAAAAATAAAGGCCGGGGGCTGAAACCCGGCTTTTGTTTTTAATAAAAATTTAAGATTTTCTTTAATTTATAATCACTTTCCGTTGTTATACTTTATCATGTCAATGTATAAAAAAGGAAGCGATTTGCAATGACCGGCTCAAAGAAAAAATACACCGTTTTAGGCGCTTATTGCCTATGTTTTTATGCCGTATGGGCAGTGTTTGAGCTTTTTGTCAAAGAAAGCATCGGCTCCCAGATGATAAAAACGGGGCTGATCAAAAATTTGGCGTGGGTGCTGCCCGCCGCGCTGCTGATACATAAATATCCGGGTTCCGTGCAGATAAAATTGAAAGAAATGTTCACCACTAGGGTGCGGTGGCGCAAATATTTGTGGCTTTTCGGCATTTGCGCCGTTTTTGTCCTCGCGGGGAGCGTTATGCAGACCGGCGGCGTTGCGGTATCGGAAGAATTCGGGATGGATTCCATAATAATCGTCCTTTTTGTGGGCATTACGGAAGAAACGGTGTTCCGCGGCTGGCTTTTGAACGCAACCGTGAACAGCGCGAAGCCGTGGCCCGCAATAATAATCAACGCGGTGATGTTTCTTATTATCCATTTCCCGATATGGATTGCCGACGGGATTTTTGCCGAAGCCTTCACTTCCCTCGGTTTTGTAACCCTCATGGCCCTGAGCGTGATGTTCAGCCTGACCTTTTTAAAAAGCAGGAACATTTTTGTACCCGTAACATTGCATATGTTTTACGATTTGCTTGTGTTTATGCTTTTAGGTTGACAAATGTAAGGAGTAAAAAAATGCCGAAAACAATAATTATTATGACCGATACGCAGCGGCGGGACATGGTTGGCTGCTACGGCTTCCCGGACATGAAAACGCCCAATATCGACCGCCTGGCGGCGGAAGGACTGCGGTTCGACCGGGCTTATACTGTCTGCCCAGTCTGCGCCCCGGCGCGTGCGGCCATATTTACGGGCCAGTATCCTCATGGCGCGGGGGTGTTCACCAACGGCATGCCCCTGTTTGATTTTACGAAAACCATAGGGCAGCGGTTGACTGACAATGGCATGCATTCGGCATATATCGGGAAATGGCACCTTGACGGCGGGGACTATTTCGGCATGGGCCGCTGCCCCGGAGGCTG
>WREG01000270.1 GCA_009779455.1 Oscillospiraceae bacterium | reverse complement strand
TCAGGAGGAAGTGGGGCTGCGGGGCGCGGGCGCGGCGGCGTTCACGGTACGCCCCGATTGCGCAATAATTTTGGAAGGCACCACCGCCGCCGACATAATCGGCTCAAAAGAGCATGAAAGGGTTTGCGTCCAAGCGGAAGGCGCGGCGATTTCATTTATGGACAAAGCCACGGTTTACGACCGCTCCCTTTACGATCTGGCTTTTGAGACGGCGAAAAAAAACGGGATAAAAGCCCAGCCGAAAACCGTAGTGGCGGGGGGCAACGACGCGGGTGTGATACACAAGGCGGCGGGCGGGGCGAAAACAATCGCCGTGAACGTGCCCTGCCGCTATATCCACTCCCCGTCCTGCGTGGCGGACAAGCGGGATATCGAAAGCGCGTTTTCGCTTGTGAAGACTTTGATAAAAGAAATAGGAAAACATGATGTTTGATTTTAATAAAGATATTATTAACGCTTCTGAAAAAGCCATAAAGCAAACAGCCGGGGCGTTCCGCGATATCGACGAAATAACCGAATGCAACCAAAAAAAAGTCCTCGCGGCGTTTATCAGGGGCAGGGTGTCTGAGCGGCACTTTTTGGGTACAACGGGCTACGGCTACGGCGACGGGGGGCGGGACACTTTGGACAAAGTTTTCGCTGAATGCATGGGCGCACAGGACGCCCTTGTCCGACACAGCTTCGCAAGCGGCACGCACACCCTGACTGCCGCCCTTTTCGGGCTTCTGCGGCCCGGAGACACGCTTTTATCGGTTACGGGCAAGCCCTACGACACCATTTGCCCTGTCATGGGCATAAACGGCAAGCCGGGAATGGGAAGCCTCAAAGACTTCGGCATTAACTACAGGCAAATTAAACTTTTGCCGTGCGGTGAGCCAGACATTGACGGGATCGGGCGTTTTTTGGAACAAAACGACGTGAAACTGGTGTACATACAGCGGTCAAAGGGCTATACCCTGCGCAAAAGCCTGTCAACTGACAATATCGAAAAGATATCTCTAGCTGTCAAGGCCAGATCAAACGCCATTGTTATGGTTGACAACTGCTACGGGGAGTTTGTCGAGACGGCGGAGCCTACAGAACGCGGCGCGGATTTGATCGCGGGGTCGCTTATAAAAAACCCCGGCGGCGGACTGGCGCGGTCAGGGGGCTATATCGCGGGGAAAGCGGATTTGGTGGAGCTTTGCTCATACAGTATGACCGCCCCCGGCATAGGCAGGGAGGTGGGCGCGACCCACGGCTTAAACAGGGAACTGTTTCAGGGGCTGTTTAACGCGCCCCATATAACGGGCGAAGCCTTGAAAACCGCCGTTTTTACCGCCGCCTTATACAAAAATTTAGGCTTCGGGGTAACCCCGGAGCCTGATGAGAAACGCGCCTGCATTATTCAGGCGGTGAAGCTTGAAAATGAACAAAATTTGATCAAATTCTGCGAGGGGATTCAAGCCGGCTCCCCCGTGGACTCTTTCGTTGCGCCCGTGCCGTGGGACATGCCCGGCTACGAAAGCAAGGTAATAATGGCCGCGGGGGCGTTTACGGGCGGCTCGTCCATAGAACTGTCAGCCGACGCGCCCCTGCGGGAGCCTTACGCCGCCTGGCTGCAGGGGGGGCTTAATTTCCATAGCGCAAAGGCGGCGGTGATGCTGGCGGCGGAAAGAGTGCTGAAATAATTTTATAATCAATCAATCCTCTGTTCAAAAATGCTGGCCATTGTAATAGGGGGGTTGCTGTTGTTTGGCGCTTTATGCTCAACCTCATATGCCATAACCATAAAGCCTTCATTGTCTTTGCTTATATAAGAATCCATAACAGCATATTCACCTTGGCCGAACTGCTCGTCGAGCCGGATGTTGAGTTTTTCTTCAGCCGTCTGTATAGCTTCGCCGCTGAGCTTTACATCCGAGTAGCGGTATAAATTGCGGGCAGCAAAAAAATAAACTTCGCCGGTTGAGGTTACCCATATATTAATAATGTCATCGGATTTATATCCGCTCACCGGCCTGTAATAGGTTATGTCGTAATCATCTTGCATTCCCGAAAAAAAACTGTCAATCATTTTATATTCTGAAAAAATATCAATGTTTTTTCCAAGAAATTTATTAGCAATATTAATTGCTTCTTCTTCAGTTATTATCGGTTTATCATAAATCTCAATAGTGAAGTCTTCATTAATTTCTTCATAGTATGATTTTCGTAAAGGATTATTATTATTTAAATACATCCCGCATAATATATCGGTACTATACAAAAATTCATATTCCGTCATATTATCATCAATATAGATATCTTGAATTCCATATATGTCGGTGAGTTTATCGGGAGGCAAACTTTCTAAATTATAAGAATGATCATAAGTTGCCGTATATTGTTTGCCGTTAAGCTGAAAAGTTTTAACTATATCTTTCTTGCTCAAGTTATCATTATTAAACTTCGCAGGGGTATTAGTTTCAAATTCTTCATCGGGGACGGACATTGCCTCCTTCATTTGCCTCAAGGATTCCCTTTCTTTCTCCCGTGCTTGATTCTCGTCGGAAGAAAGAACCATTGTTGCGGTTATTGTCCCTAAGGTAATTAATATGATTGCAATGGAAATAAAAAATGTTTTCTTTTTCATGACAAAGACCATTCCTTTCTGCGAAAGGCACCAACAAGGAATGAAATGTGGTTGCCAATCGCTGTGGGTTTAATTTGCCGTCCAAATCTGTTAAAATATACTCTGTGGGACGGTATACTACAGAG
>WREG01000269.1 GCA_009779455.1 Oscillospiraceae bacterium | reverse complement strand
GGATGCGGCTGGCGGATATAATGTTGGGTATCTGTTTTTTCAAAATAATCCCTGCTTTCAATTTGTAAATATTTAAACGGGAGAACCGGATATCCTTATTCGTTTTTGAGCGCGGTTTTATGTATGCTTTTTACTGTTCAGCAAAAAAAAGGGAGGGCTAATTATAAGACAATAAACAGCGGCGAGTTGCCCCGCTTCTGTTAATAACAACCATTATGTGGCTCCGAATTACCGTGATTTGCCCCTAACCTTGCGTACCGCGCCGCATATCGGCGTGAAAAAAAACAGCACGAACATCCCGATTAGCTTCGCCCAAATCAATGCCTCGTTTAAAATTTCCATGATTGTTGCCGCCCCTTTCTTTTTTATTGTTGGTTCTGTGTATTTATTTCGTTTTTTTCAAAATAACCTTTCCGTAAGAGTACACTTTAACGGAAAGGCGGTTTTGTCTTTCTATGTTGGGGATTTAAAGTCGGTTTTTGAAAATTTTTGAAGAAAATCTCGAAAAACTGTTGACTTTTGCTTAGTTTTGTTATAATATGGTTGTAAAATAAACTGTCCGTTAAAGTGTACTTTAGCGGACAGTTTATTTGTTCAACAGCTTGTATTCATTCAGCTTTACATAGAAAGTGGTTCGGCACATATCGCACAGTTCCAGCATTTCGGCGGTTTTTATCTGTTTCCGCTCCCATTTTTTCACAAGTTCTCCGAAATTGCGCGGCACTTCTTTAGGCTTTTTCCCGAACCTCACGCCCCTCGCCTTTGCCGCCGCTATGCCCTCCGCCTGACGCTTGCGTATGGTTTCCCGCTCGCTCTGCGCCACGAAGGACAGCACCTGCAACACCAAATCCGCGATAAACGTCCCCAGCAGGTTCTTGTCCCGCCGCGTGTCCAGCAGTTCCATATCAAGCACGGCAATATCAACTTCTTTTTCCTTCGTCAGTATGCGCCACTGGTTTAAAATCTCCTCGTAATTCCTCCCCAGTCGGTCTATGCTCTTTATGTACAGCAAATCCCCCTTTTTCAAAACCCCGACCATTTTTTGATAGTTCGGGCGGTCAAAATCTTTCCCCGACTGTTTGTCGATAAACAGATTCCCCTGCGGTATCGCCAGCCCCTCCATCGCCACAAGCTGCCTGTCCTCGTTCTGGTCTGCGCTCGATACCCGAATATACCCGTAAGTTTCCGTAAGCAAAATATTTTCGCACCTTCCTGATTGTAATTATGGCAATTATATAATAAAGGCAACCTCTAAAAATCCCGTTTCGCGTCTATGCGGCTAAAATCCCGCACACCTTTGTCATCCTCCTTGCTTTACGGACAGTAAGGCTTCGTCGTCTTTCGCGGTCTGCGAAATTTTATCTCGCATAGCCATTGAAGAAGATTTTTAGAGGTTGCCTAAAAAGGACGCCGCAACGGCGTCCCCTACCGGGTATGTGCAAAATATCAGCCTAATATCATCAGGTAATCTGACAAAGAAAATCCTTCTCTTTAAACATTTTTTGAAGCAGCGGGCAGAGTTCCGCGTACTCGGTTATAGTTATGTTTTTCGTCTTGCCGTAAAGGTTTTTGACGAACCTTAAAGTATCTTCAGCCATACCGCAATTTACAATAACTATTTCGCAATATTTGCTTTCGCACATAAGGCTCCTTTTTTCGATAGCCGTGCTTATCATGAAAAGCGGGTCGTTTACCTCTTTCAAGGGCAGGAGGACTAAATAATCCGGCTTTTTCCTCGGTGTCAGGATTATAAATATCAGATAATAAGCGGCGGTAAATATCCCGACCATTGAGAACCCGAACAAAATGCCCAAAATTATGTTTTCCAGCATAAAAAATCACCCCATACGATATTGTATGGGGCAATTTAATAAATGTGAGTAAATCTGTAAGCCGGGTTCTGTCAGAGAATCATAATGATTCTTTAGGCAATCATCTATCTGTGCGCCGCGTTGCCGCGCGCGCTCGAACCGGGGGCCGGGGGTTAGGAGTCAGGAATCAGGAGTTAGAAATTAGGAAAACACCGTTTTTTGCTCCTAACCCCTAATCCCCGATCCCTAAATCCTAACCCCTAACGCCTCGCGTTCTGCCGCCCTTCGGAGTCAAGCGCCCCGCGAGGGACGCTTCGGCCGGGCAGGCCACTCCCGTCGGCGTTGCTTCGGACAGGGTTTACAGGGCAATACGCTTCCGCGTATGCCGGTGAGCTCTTACCTCGCCTTTCCACCCTTACCCTTTTAGGGATCAGGATTTAGGGTATAGGGATTAGGGGATGCGTTCTGAAAACCCCTAACCCCTAAATCCTGATCCCTAAAAAGGCGGTATATCTCTGTTGCACTATCCCTGGGGTCGCCCCCGGCGGCCGTTAGCCGTTGTCCCGCCCTTCGAAGCCCGGACTTTCCTCACGGTTTTACCCGCGCGACTGCCCGATTTACTCAATTATATTATAACATGCGTGATATGGATATGTCAAGCAGGGCAATTTTTTAATATTTATCATGCAAATAAATATTACCCTGCCGTATGGGCGGGCTGAAAGGGCGGACACAAGGCCCGCCCCTACGGGATATTGTATAAATTTTTATTATTTTTAAATTTATGCTTTACATAAGTTTAATATTATGTTAACATGGTAGCACAATATCATAACGGAGGTAAAAAAAATGACCAAAAAAATCTTTTCAATCGCACTTTGCGCTCTGCTGGGCCTCGCCTGCGTTTCTCTGGCCGCTTGCGGCGGCGGT
>WREG01000268.1 GCA_009779455.1 Oscillospiraceae bacterium | reverse complement strand
GACCTGGCGCAGATGTCCAACCGGCAGCTCACGCCCGAGGAGATGAACGCGTTCCTCTTGCGGAGCAACCGGGTGTTGGAAATCGTGGCGGGCGTGTAGGGCGGGGGCTTGCCCCCGCCGCAGCCCCCCTCCGTGGAAGGGAGCTTGCCCCACCGCTCGTCATCGCGAGCGAAGCGTGGCGATCCAGAAAAAAGGAGTCGATAAATATGAACATAAAAAAAGGCGACAAATTATATGTCAGAATTGATTATAAGGCCGGGCAAAAAGGAATGACCAATCAAGACCTCCAAGACCATCTGGCCTATATCCAAAATATTGCCGGTGAGCGGTATCTCATAGGCGGCGGCTTCTCAAACGCAGATGGCGGAATGATTATTATGGAAGCCGATAGCCTTGAGGAAGCTCGGAGAATTTTCGAGAAAGACCCCCTAATCGAAAGGGCTTTTTACCGCTTCGACCTTTTCGAGTGGGGGCTGGTAATTATATCGGAAGATAATGCTGATTAACAAAATAACAGTTGAGGTTCCCCGTGGCATGGACAGAGCCATCCGGCACTATTTTAACAAGGACATAGAGGAAAAAATCCGTCTTACCGGCGGAATCACCTTCGAAACGTGGCTGCTTGTTTTGTCCGGCAATCAGAAAGTCGTCTTCCGCACCCGGGAGGATTACGTTACAAGCGGCGGGCGGCCGATTATTTTTGCCGATATACTCGCCCGCGAGAAGTTTTTTTATGATAATGTGAACAAATCGTTCGGCCGCAATATTTGCCCGGAAGTTTACGTCGTGGACGGCGCCCGCGAATACTACGACAAGGCGTTCCAAATATCGCAATATATCGAGGGGAAAAGCCTGCGCGCGTGTTTTGCGGAAGATTTTGACGATCGTAAAAAAATTGACATATCTTACAAAATAGGCCAGATCGCGACGCAGATCAACAGTATCGAAATCGACGCCCGGCACCCGTATATAATCGCGCGTCGCACTTGGGAGGATTACATAGCAAACAAAATATACGAAAGATTAATACCGCTTGTGAAAAATAACATTATCACTATTGACGAAATTAACAGAATAACCGACAATACGCGAAATAAAAAAGCCGCGAAAACGCTGTCTTTCCTGCATCTTGATCTGTGGCATTGCAACATGATATACAACAACGACGAAATATTTGTGCTCGACGCGGAAAACTGCGAGTTTGGCGACCCGCTGTTTGAGCTGGCGGTCATAGACGTGGGGCAGGAATTGTCCGAAACATTGATAAAAGGTTATAAAAGTGTTGCAAATATCGATTTGGATAGCGACTTGTATTATTACTACAAGCTCGAAAGGCTGGGCCTTGTGGTGGACGTTTTTATTAATCAAATAATAAATGAGCCGTCATCGTTATATTTGAAATTATTTAATGAGGCCAAAGAAAGGGTGTTGATATGATGTTTGATATCAACCAAAAGGAATTTCCTTCGTTCTGCCATCAGAAAATATGGGAAAAGGCGGTGCTTATAACGCCTTTTTCGTGCTGCGCCGGCGATAATTATCTTAACTATAACAATATTGAGTTAATGGAAAGCTGTAAACATTTCCACGATTATTTCATAGCCTTATATGAGGATATATATACCAACATGCTCGAATATGATATCGGGATTGACCCGCGGATGATGTACTTTGCCGATTTTTACAGGGAAATCGGCCTGTTGGGCAAGGTGGACGGCGACTGTTTTGTTCTCAATGAAAAAGGCACGAAGCGTGTAAAAAAAATGAAAGACTGCGAGGTTCTCGCGTGGGAAAGGCAGGGACTGCGCGTAGGGAACGGTCTTGACCGTTCCGAATTGACAAACGGTAAATTTCCGAAAATGTTCATGGCCGTCAAAGCTATGGCGGAGGCGTCGAAAAAGCAAAGCACGCAGGGGAAATTCAATTTTTACGAGTGTGAATTCCGTCAGCTTTTCAAAAATTTCACACCCGGATTTAACGATATTGTTATGAAAATGAACGACATCTCGAAAGAGGTTACAGAAACGCTCGATTTGTTTGCAAAAGAGCGTAAGCTGCGCCGGAGCACCGGTTGGAATTTGATATATATGCACAAAAAACATCATGTTTTCAGGATAGGCACAAGCAACGGAAGCCGCGCGGGCATTGATATTTACACCGCCCATTGCGGTCTGGAACTGGTCGCCGTATATTTTGATATTCTCAACAATTCAGCCGATGATATTAAGGAATTTTGCATAAAACATACCAAAATAAATCAGGGTTGCAGCCGTATTTGCGAGTCGAAACGGCCAAACGTAACTATTCTCGGGAATGAACTTAAAGCGGGATGCTCGTTATATATTGATATAGGTGACGAAATTAAAGATAAAATTGATTATATTAAGAAATTAATTGATATAAGGATAAAAGCAATCGATAAATTAACCACAGGAGAAACGCTATGAAACTGAACGGTTCCGAAATTCTGGTGGAATGTCTGAAGGAGCAGGGCGTAGACGTCGTTTTCGGCTATCCGGGCGGTGCCGTGCTCAACATTTACGACGCCCTGTACAAGCATCAGGACGAGATCCGGCACATATTGACCTCGCACGAGCAGGGGGCGGCCCACGCGGCGGACGGTTACGCGCGGGCGACCGGGCGGACGGGCGTCTGCATCGCCACGAGCGGCCCCGGCGCCACCAACCTCGTCACCGGTATCGCCACCGCATACATGGATTCCGTACCGATGGTCGCGATTACGGGCAACGTGTCGCTGCCGCTTCTCG
>WREG01000267.1 GCA_009779455.1 Oscillospiraceae bacterium | reverse complement strand
CGAAATGGAAGTAGACGCCATAAGAGACAGAATCATGGAAGAGACAAAACATTTAACGCCTGAAGAAAATATTAAACGCTTAAATGAACAAGCGCAAAGGCTAGCCGTTCAATATGGTTTTAAAATTGGCCGGCCTTCAAGCCGACAAAATAAAGAAGTAACTGCGAACTGAACAGGAAAGGCCGGGACAAACCCCCGGTTTTTTAATTAATTTTCAATTCAACAGAGCCACAGCAGACCGCGAAGCGGGCTTAACAACCGGCGCAGGCTTGCGCTGGTTTGTGGGGCTTGGGGCAACCCCAACAAGCAAAAAAAACGACAAATGAGGCCTCATTTGCCCAGCTTGCCAATGATAAAAAAGCCTACATTTTCAAATTTACCATTAATAACGGATCGGAATAAATAACGCGAACATTTTTAAAAGCCTCGTCCAATCCTTTCAAGGCCGCCAGATCCTCCAGCCCGTCAACCGTCAAGCCGTTCAATACCTCATAAGCCGCCACAAGAGTCAAACCATCTTTTTTATAGGCGTTTTTAAATGTTTTGACGGCTTCCCCATCGCTTGCCTTGTATGAAGCGGCGAAAACTTTTTGAACGAACTGCCCCGCCACGTCATAATACTCGGCGGCGTATGTGTAGGTTTGAACACCCATGCTTTTTATAATATCGTGCAGCACATCAAACTCATATTTTTCTTCCGGCTGTGAATTTATCATTCGCTGTCCTTTCCAATAGTAACCGTTTTATATTCCCGCTCTATTTCGTTTACCGCCGCTACAATTAAATCAATTATAAGCGGGTCAATATACTGCGACAAACTCTCCACTATCCGCTCCCAGTCTTCATACGTCCTGGCGCATTTATTTACGTTAATGAATTTAAAAGCGGCTTCAAAACATTGCCGAATTCGCTCTGTATATTCATCCAGCTCGCCGATCGGCTGCCCGTTTATCCGCTGTCGATGCGCTGTAATCGCCACGTCAATATTTCGTCGCGCCGCTTCCAACCTTTGCAAACTGGCTTCCGTTCCTTCACGCTCCCATTCCGACGGTATCCCTCCCAACTGCCCCATACCCTGCATTACATCACGATTAATCGCATAAAACGCCTTATCGCCTGTAAAAATAGATAACCCCTCTATAGCTTTCAATAAAAGCTGATACGGGTCAGCCCCGGACCTCACTCCTTGCAACACCTCCCGCTTGATTTCCTGTATGCCCTGTATGGCATTTTTAAGGGCCTGTGACGCGCCCACCGTGTCATGGGTAGTTTTATATTGCCCATCCTCTTCGCGTGCGCCTGTGGGAATTGTAGCGGGCTGCTTTTCTTCCAATATAGAAAAATCTATATTCGGCTTCACATTATCGCCTCCGGGGTCGCATATCGGCGTTTTATTGGGCTGCCGTTTCCTTAAAAGTATTAAACATCGGGTAATAATCATAGTACAGGCTCAAACCTATCTTGCCGTTGCGGTTTTTTAGTATTTTAAGCTGCGCTTTACGTGGGTCAGCGGCTTTCTTTTCCTCAATTCTCTTTATAGTATCTGCCCGCTTCCCCTCGCTCTGGCTCAATTCATCCATACCGGCGAGCTGAAGACCAAGAAGCACGTCAGAGCTGTATTCAATCGCGCCGCTTTCCTTGAAACTGGCAAGGTTCACCGGCGCGGTGTAGTTGTCACGATTAAAGGAACTTATCGCTATAACCGGAATTTTTTTATCACGGCTCAACCGCTTAAGTTCCAACACAGCCTTATCGGTGTTCTGTTTATCAGTAGCCCGCATATCAAACGGAGCGATAATTTGTAAATAATCAATAACCACAACCGGCGTATTGCCTGTAAAAGAAATATGTCGCTGCACCTCTTGCTTTATCTGCTCTGTGCCGATGGTTCCGACCCCCTCATGTATATAAATCCGCTCACTGTATTCTCCATAGGCCGCTATGCTTTTATTTATCAATTCTTTTTCCGTTGGGCTGTAATATTTCCGCTTCGCGCCTGCCAATATCCCCCGCGTGGTCTTTGCGTTTTTCATGTTCCCGGCGCAATTATCGAACGTCAAGCGGGATATACTTTTCGCCATAAGCTCAAAACGGCTCATTTCAAGGCTGAATATAAGGACATCATGCCCCCGCTGTGCGATTTGGTCGGCAACCTGTAAAACAAACGTAGTCTTTCCCAAACTGGAAATAGCCCCTAACACATAAAATCCCTCATACAACCCATCACCAAGGGCATCATCCAGTTTGTTAAACCCCGTTTGTATGGCCGGTGTGTCTGCACTGGCCGCAATTTCACCCATAAGCGAATTGATATGATAGGCCGCCGATGTTTCAAGGTATGAAATCCGCTCCATTTCCACTTCCTGCCCGGCCGCTTCGGCTGGGTCGCTATTTACAAGAGCCGTAAAAGCGACGCGGTCGGCTATAAGGTGTTCGTTTGGGTCTTTATGCTCCCCGGACGTATTTATTTCGTAAAAAGAAATTTTTCGGGCTTCCAAACCCGCTTTTAGTTTCGTTTGCGCTTCTTTCCCGGCTTTGTCATTATCCAGCGATAAAATAAGCGGGACAACGGGTCGCTCGCGGTCGAGCATACCAAGAAATTTATCGACACCGCTTGTACTTCCCAACGCACAAGCTTCACAGCCCGCTTCAGCGATTGAAAGAGCATCTAATGCCCCTTCAACTACATAAACGGGTTTATTGCCTTGAAGAGCCTTTCTGTTGAAATATCCCGCTTCCCCCTCTTTCATATAACGGTATTTTTCCGGCGTTTCCGGGTCAATCGAGCGTACCGTGTATCCGTTGCGCCCGGTCGGGAAAACCAAACGTCGACT
>WREG01000266.1 GCA_009779455.1 Oscillospiraceae bacterium | reverse complement strand
CGGGGCCAGGCAGTTTGTCGTGCAGGACGCCGCCGAAATGATGGCGTCGTCGGCTTTAAGGGCATCCTGATTGACGCCCCAGACGATTGTGGGAAGGTCATTCCCGGCCGGGGCGGAGATGACGACTTTTTTCGCGCCCGCTTTGATATGCGCGGAAGATTTTTCTTTTGTCGTATAGAAACCCGTGCATTCCAGCACGACATCCACGTCAAATTTCGCCCAGGGAAGGTTTGCGGCGTCTTTTTCCGCGAATATTGTAATCTCTTTGCCGTCTACAATAATTGAACTGTCTGTATTTTGGACCTTTGCCGCCAGAGCGTAGGGGCCTTGCGCCGTATCGTATTTTAAGAGGTGGGCGAGCATTTTCGCATCGGTGAGGTCGTTTATGGCGACAATCTCATAACCCTCCGCGCCGAACATCTGCCGGAAGGCGAGCCTTCCGATCCTGCCGAATCCGTTGATTGCAACTTTAACTGACATTTTGTTTTCCTCCGTTATTTATAAATTCCTGAAGCTATATAAATATAAATTCATAAATATATATTACCATATATTACATAAAAATTCAAGAGAAAATTACCGCTGTTAAAATTCATGTAATAATATTTGTTAAAATTCGAAAAATTATTCGTAAACTGATAAAATAAAGGTACAATACTTACAGGATTTAGGATTTAGGATTTAGGATTTGGATATATTAAAAAAAATACAGGATATGGAATCTGTCAAAATAAACGGTGAAAACGAGGCTTTTTTACGGGAAGGGCTACAGGATTCATTTGCCGCCCTTAAAACCTTATATGAAGAACCGGAAGACTCGATTAACGTTGAGGCATTAAGGGATTGCTCCTGCCGTTTAAGCGGGATTTTAAGAAAATTGGAGAATCATTTTTATATAAACGCCGAGTATTGCTGTTTTAAAACCGAAAACGTGACGGATATTTTATACGGGCTTTTCCGCGCGGCGGGTACAATGCTTTTAAGCGCGGGGGTCACACTGCGGGCCTCCGTAGAAATCCCCTATATGGAAATTGCCATCTGCAGGAAAGCTGTTGAGAACGGCGTCCTGAACCTTTTGGCCAATGCGGCGGAGAATTCGGCGGACGGAATAGTAAAAGCCGGAGTTGTTAAAAACGGGGAATATCTTGACATAATCATTAAAAATTCCGCAAAAGAAAAATCGCATTTTGAATTTAAAAGCGGGCTTAACGCGGTCAGCAGCATAGCCGGGCTTCACGGCGGCGGTTTTGTCGCTGCGCTTGGCAAAGATGAGTTTTCCGCTATATTGAGGATCCGGATCCACAAATAAAAAAACGGATTCTTTGAATAGAGCTTTCGGTTTAATTCCGCGCCCCTTGCGGCGGGTGAAAGTTCATTTCCAGCTTGACAATAATATAACTTTGAATTAAAATAAGAACCGGGATTCACAAATTAAAATGTTGGTTGCAAATCCCGGTTCTAAATAAAAAACAAAGGATGGGTTTATTTTATGAAACTAGTTTTGATACGCCACGGGGAAAGCCTGTGGAACAAGGAAAACCGCTTCACGGGCTGGACCGATGTGGATCTTTCCGATACGGGCCGTAAAGAAGCTGCCGCCGCCGGCGACGTTTTAAAAGAAAACGGCTACGATTTCGATATATGCTACACGTCATATTTAAAAAGGGCGATCCATACTCTGAACGGCGTTCTGGAGCGGATGGACCGCGAATGGCTGCCCGTTATAAAGACATGGCGGCTCAACGAGCGCCATTACGGGGCTTTGCAGGGGCTGAACAAGGCCGAGACAGCCGCGGAATACGGCGACGAACAGGTCAAAATCTGGCGGCGCTCATTTGATATACAACCTCCCGCGCTTGCGGAGGACGACGAGAGGGGCCCCGCCCGCAGCGAACAGTACCGCGCCGATAAAGACGCAGTCCTGCCGCTGACCGAAAGCTTAAAGGATACCATAGCGCGCGCCGTGCCGTATTTTGAAAACGTCATAAAGCCCGCTATGATTGAAGGGAAAAAGGTTCTTGTTGCCGCCCACGGCAATTCGCTCCGCGCCCTTGTCAAATATTTTGAGGATATGCCGGAGGAAGAGATAATAGAATTGAATATACCAACGGGGGTGCCGCTGGTATATGAATTCGACGGTGATTTTAATTTTATTGAAAAATATTACCTCGGCGATGAAAAAGCCATCGCTGAAAAGATGGATTCGGTGGCGAATCAGGGAAAAACAAAAATTAGGATATAGGGGCCAGGGTTTAAGGGATAACGCCGGTTCCGAATTTAGGCAGGAACCATCGTGAATATAAATTCCCCGTCCTTTTCGTCGCAGATATAATCCCCGGCGGTTATCTTTTTTTCAAGAAGCAGCTCCGACAGCTTATCCTCGATTTCCGATTGAACAGCGCGGCGCAGGGGTCTTGCGCCGTAAACCTCGTCAAAGCCCGCGCAGGCGATTTTTTCAATGGCCGCGTCTGAAAAGCTTAAATTTATATCCATTTCCGCCGTCCTTTTTGAAAGGGAGGCGAGCATCCGCCGCGTTATTTCCGTTATATCGTCTTTTGTAAGGCGGCTGAAAACGATTATGTCGTCCACCCTGTTTAAAAATTCGGGGCGGAAGGTGTTTTTAAGCTCGCTCAGCACGGCGGATTTTATTTTTTCTTGCGAAAGGAACCTGTTCTCGGAAGAAAAGCCGAGGCCGCCCGTTTTATCCGTGATAAGCTTCGCGCCGAGATTCGACGTCATTATGATAATGCAGTTCTTAAAACTTACCCGCCTGCCCCGGCTGTCGGTCAGTATGCCGTCCTCCAGTATCTGCAGCAGCATATTGAACACGTCCGGGTGGGCTTTTTCGATCTCGT
>WREG01000265.1 GCA_009779455.1 Oscillospiraceae bacterium | reverse complement strand
CTTAAAAGCAAACGACCTTGTAAAAGTTTATGTTGTTGACGTAAAAGATACCGAGAAAGGTCCGAAAGTAATGATTTCAAGGACGCATCCGGGGCTTGTGAAGCGCCTGTTCGAAGCGGAGGTCCCGGAAATATTCGACGGCATCATAGAGATAAAATCCGTTTCCCGTGAAGCCGGGTCAAGGACGAAAATTTCAGTGTATTCAAACGAGGAAAACGTAGACCCCGTCGGCGCTTGCATAGGGCCGAAAGGCACACGCGTAGGCAAGATTGTGGATCTTCTCGGCGGGGAAAAAATAGATATAGTAAAATACAGCGAAGAACCTAAAATATATATAGCCGCCGCCCTAGCCCCCGCCGAAATAGTGGGCGTTGAAATAGACAGCCCCGGGGAAAAGGCCTGCCGGGTGACGGTACCCGAAAACCAGCTTTCGCTGGCAATCGGCAACAAGGGCCAAAACGCCCGCCTGGCCGCAAAACTGACGGGATGGAAGATAGACATCAAGTCGGACGCGTATGCCAAGGCAGGGTATATACAGTTATAGGGGTTAGGATTTAGGGATTAGGGATTAGACCCGTAGCGGCGGGTTTCCGCGCCCGCCCGTGATGACATCTAATTGTTTGATAAAATCAGGTGAAAATTTTGACAACAAAAAAAATCCCCATGCGAAAATGCGTCGGCTGCGGCGAAATGAAGCCCAAGCGTGAGCTGACGCGGCTCGTGCGTTCGCCCGAAGGCGAGGTTTCTATCGACAAAACAGGGAAAAAAAATGGCAGGGGGGCTTATCTATGCGACAACCCCAAATGCTTCAAAGCCGCAGTCAAGGCAAAACGTTTTGAACGGGCATTCGGCGTCCCGGTGGAGAAAGATGTGTTTGAAAGCCTTGAAATTGAATTGAGAGTTGAGAATTGAGAGTTGAGAATTGAAAATGACAAACTCCTGTCAATATTTGGCTTATGCAAAAAGGCCGGGAAGCTTGGTTTGGGCCGCGACGCGGTTAAAGCGGCGGTCATGTCAAATACCGCTAAATGCATTTTCCTTGCAAAAGACGCGTCAGCCAACCACGAAAAGGAATTCGCATATTTATCGCAAACAGTTCCTCTCAAAAGGCTTGAGTGTACAATGGATGATTTTTATTTCGCAATAGGCAAAAAGGTCGGCGTAATAAGCGTTAACGACGAAAATTTTATGAAATTGTTAAAATTCGGAGGATAATATATGGCAGTTAAATACAGGGTTCACGAGGTTGCGAAGGATTTTAATGTGAAAAGCAGTATGCTCATCGATATGCTTTTAAAGTATTTTGATGACCAAAAGAAGCCGCAGACGGCTCTTGAGGCAAACGAGCTTGACATCATATTCGACACCCTCACCCTAGAGTCGCAGCCGGAAAGCTTTGACGCTTATTTCGCTATGCAAAAAAGCGACGAGGAAAGGCAGAGGGAAAAAGAAGAAAAAGAAGCCGAGGCCGCCTCTGAAGCCGAAGCGTGGGCGGAAGAAGAAAAAGCGAAAAAGGAAACGGCCGCGAAAACTTCAACCGCCAAGCCTGATGTAAAGCCTGCGGAAAAGAAACAGCCGCCCAAGCCTGAAAAGAAAACGAAAGTTATAACCGGCAGACCCTCCGTGCCGGTCAACCGGCAGGCTGAAAAGCGGGAAGAAAAGAAGCCCGACGGCCCGTCGAACCCGTTTAAATCTAAAAAAGCGGAAAAAAATACAAACCCGGAAAACGTCACGATACAGGCGAGGACCAAAGGCGACAAGCGCACCATAGATACGCGCATCGGCAACGTCGAGCTTGAAAAATATAACGAAAGATACGACAACCTGGTTTCTTACGGCGGGAACATAAAAGAATCCGATGCCCATAAGCAAAAATTGAAGCAAAAATCCCAGCAATACAGGAAACAGCAGGGCACCCGCTCAAAAAAGAGGGAAACGGAAGCCGAGCGCTTAAAGAGGATCGCCGACGAAAGGGCCAAAAAGCAGTTAGTCATAACCGTGGGCGACGAGATAACCGTAGGGGAGCTTGCCTCGAGGTTGAAGTTCACCGCCACTGAAGTCGTCAAAAAACTGATGACATTGGGCGTGATGGCAAGCGTCAGCGAGGTTATAGATTTCGATACGGCGGAAATTGTCGCTACCGAGCTTGGCGCGAAGGTAAAGAGGGAGGTTGTTATAACCATCGAAGACAGGATAATAGACGACAGGGCGGACGAAGACGCCGATTTGGTGCCGAGAAGCCCCGTGGTAGTGGTCATGGGCCACGTAGACCACGGAAAAACGTCCCTTTTGGACGCGCTTAAAGATACGGCCGTCACCGAAACCGAGGCGGGCGGCATAACCCAGCATATCGGCGCCTACAGGGTGAACCTGCAGGGGCAGGACATAACCTTCCTGGACACCCCCGGCCATGCGGCGTTCACTTCCATGCGCGCAAGGGGGGCTATGGCGACGGATATAGCTATCCTTGTCGTCGCCGCCGACGATGGCATAATGCCGCAGACCGTCGAAGCCATAAACCATGCCAAAGCGGCAGGGGTCAACATTGTCGTGGCGATAAACAAAATGGACAAACCCGAAGCGTCCCCCGATAAAATAATGCAGCAGCTCACGGAATATGAGCTTATACCGGAGGAATGGGGCGGCGAGACGATATGCGTACCCGTTTCGGCGAAAACGAAGCTGAACCTTGACAGGCTGCTGGAATCGGTATTGCTTGTGGCGGAAATGAAGGAGCTCAGGGCCAATCCCAACAGGGCGGCCAAGGGCATCGTAATCGAAGCGCGGCTCGACAAAGGCAGGGGGCCGATCGCAACCCTGCTGGTGCAAAACGGGACACTGAAAGACGGCGATATTAT
>WREG01000264.1 GCA_009779455.1 Oscillospiraceae bacterium | reverse complement strand
TTGTCTATTTTTAGGGCGGTGAGTATTTAAAATGTTTCAAACTTTACTCCATTCAAAAATAAAAAATAATAACTGTGATGCATTGATTATACTGCATTTCAAGTATTTATACCATTTCAACCACGCCCTTCCTTCAAAATTTTTCATTGAATCTGCCATAACACTCACCGCTTTCAATTTCAATAATTTTCATTGGTTTTTCTCCTTATATTTGTAAATTTTACATCAAAGATATTATATAACACCGCCATCCTAATGTCAACAATATTTACCAGAATAAACAGGGACGGTTTTATTTTTTAGGCTTCCAACAAAAAGGAGGCGAGAAGCTAAAGAATCCATTGTGAATAAAATATCAAATTTCTTTTAAACAACTCCCCGTTCGCTTGACTGCGATGTTATATTGCATTATAATCAACAGTGTGGAGGGTTGTTCCGTTATGAGTTTTATCGAACTGGAATCCGTATACAAGCGCTATAAAATGGGCGAGGTCACCATATCGGCCGCCGACGGCGTGACTTTTTCAGTGGAACAGGGCGAATTGTGCATGGTCGTGGGCGCCAGCGGCGCGGGGAAGACGACCGTGCTTAATATTTTGGGCGGCATGGACAAATGCGACGACGGCAAGGTCAGGGTCGCGGGCGAATTGATCAACGAATTCGACCGAAAGCGGCTTATTGAGTACCGAAGGTACGACGTGGGCTTCGTTTTTCAGTTTTATAACCTTGTGCCGAACCTCACGGCCCTTGAAAACGTGGAAATGGCGACGCAGATAGGCAACAAGGCTCTGGATGCGGGGCGGGTGCTCGAAAGGGTGGGCCTCGGGGAACGGCTGAACAACTTCCCTTCCCAGCTTTCGGGCGGAGAGCAGCAGAGGGTGTCTATAGCGCGGGCGCTGGCTAAAAACCCGCAGATACTGTTATGCGACGAGCCGACGGGGGCGCTCGACTACAACACGGGCAGGCAGATTCTGCAATTATTGCAGGATACGGCGATGGAAACGGGGATGACGGTCATAATAATCACCCACAACAACGCCATAACGCCGATGGCGGACAGGATAGTGACAATGCGGAGCGGCAGGGTTCAAAGGATCGCCGTGAATGACGAGCCGCTACCTGTCGAGATGATTGAATGGTAGAGATTGATTCAGCGGAAAGGCAGCAACAAAATGTCAAAGGCGCATCTGATTAATACCCTCCGTACTATACAGCGGACAATGAGCCGTTTTATTTCGATTGTGATAATTGTCGCTACCGGGATCAGCTTTTTTGTGGGGATAACGGCCGCAAGCCCTGACCTGATTGCTACCGTCACCAAATATTTCAACGAAAACAACCTTATGGACATCCGCGTGCAGTCCACTGCCGGGCTTACCGACGACGACGTTTACGCTATAAATTCCGTGCCTGACATAGATTACGTTGCGCCGCAAAAGTTTGTTGACGCGCTTGTTTGGGTCAACGGGGAGATCGAATCAGACATCGACGGCTCGCAAATAAGCGCCCGGGCCTACGGGATTGATATAAATAAGCTTGCCGATTTAAAAAAAGGCAAGAACGACGGCTCTTTTATGAACCGCCCGACCTTGATCAAAGGCGAATACCCCGCCGCGATTAACGAATGCCTTGTTGACGCAAGCGACCTTTCAACCCCGGAAAGCTATAAAATCGGCAGTGAAATCACATTGGGCGGGGACGGCGAGAGCATTGACGCATACCTCTCCGTGAACACATTTATAATATCGGGCATAATACGCACGCCTTACTACATATCCTTCGAACGCGGCAACTGCCTTATCGGGAGCGGGAAGATAGGCACATTTATCTACATACCCGACGAGGCTATTTTAAATGATTATTACTCGGAAATATACGCAACCGTAAAGGGCGCGCATAAATACCCGCCTTATTCGCAGCAATATTTCGATTTTATTGAGCCTGTCCGCCAAAAGCTTGAATCCGTGGCGAAAGGGCGGGTCGAAGCGCGGAAAGCCGAGCTTGAGGTTGAATTAAAGGAGCAATTGGATAACGGCTGGAAAGAATATAACGAAAGCGAAAAAAAAGTCAACGGTGATATTGAAAACGCAAATAAAATTATAAGCACCCTTACAGAGCTTGCTGAAAACGGGAACGCGATATACGCGGAAGCATATAAAAAGTTTACGGAAACATATGAGTCGTTTTCCGAAACTATTACGACGGGACGTGCCAGCCTCACCCAAAAACAGCAGGAATATAACGAAAACCTCGACAGGCTTAATACCAGCAGCGATGATTTGAAAAATTTCGGCACGAATCTGCAAACCGCGTATGGCGAGGTTTCAGCTAAAGGCGCCGACCTTAAAAACGCCAAAACAAGGCTGGACAGCGCGAAAGCGCAACTGGACAGCATGGACGATCTGATTAAAAACGGCGAGCAGGTATTGGACAGTTTGGACGCGGGCTACAGCAGCGCTACCGTTAACGACCCCGCGTTCCAGACGGCGCTGTCTTTTTTGGACAGCTTTTCGCCTTCGGGGAACCTTTTTGAACAAATAATGGGGCTTACCGCGCAGGGCCTCGCGGGCCAGGCGATAAATGTCATGTCGCCCATGCTTGATGAGTATAAAGCAAATCAGATCATTCTCAGGGAAAAATTAAACGAATCGCAAAAAGAATATGATGCCAAAGAAAAAGAATTAAAAGACGCCCAGGCATTATTGGTTGAAGTTACCCGCATATATAATGAAAAAGATGACGAGCTCAAAAAGGGCCGCGACGCATTGGAAAAAGCTTACGGGGAATTGGGCGCATATGACAAATATCTCGACAGCGCGGGCTACAACATGATGATATCAAGGGTCGAGGCCCAGCAGCAGCTGTCAGAGCTTTTG
>WREG01000263.1 GCA_009779455.1 Oscillospiraceae bacterium | reverse complement strand
TGGATATCGAGGAAATAATCGGCGTATTTCCCCGACAGTTTTTCGATGACACGCTTTTTCGGCTCATAATCATCGGCCCATAAAGCGGTATCGACCTTATCCGAATCGTATAGAAAAAGGTTTATCATCATTATTTCGCATTCGGGCAAGTCCGTCTTGATTTTATCCAAAAGCAGGGTATATTCATCTTCAAAGCGTTCAACGGGGCAGGGGTCGCTGTCGTCAAAGGCCCGCCACACGTCGTTTATGCCGATAAGTATTGATATAAAATCCGGTTTCAGCTTTAAAATATCTTTATCATAACGCGAAAGCAGGTCGCGAACCCTGTCGCCTGATAATCCTTTGTTTATGAAGCTCACATTATGCTCAGGGAATAATATTTCATAAATTTCCGCGGCCTTCGCGGGATATCCGTTCCCCAAGCTGCCAAGCCTTCTCCTGTTTCTTGAACAGTCCGTTATGCTGTCGCCCTGGAAAAGCACGGCGGCTCCGTCTTTAAAAAATTTTTGCATATTATTTTACCCCGCTTTTTTTTGTATCGTTGCGAATAACTGTCCCCTTGACCGTCACAAGCTTTACATTGACATCACTGTCAAACAGAACCAAATCCGCGTCATACCCGTTCGATATTTTCCCCTTGTATTTTTGGACGCCCGAAACCGACGCGGGGGTAAGCGTCGCCATTCTTACCGCGTCAGCCAGCGGTATGTCGGCTGATTTGTATAAATTCCGCACAAGCTTCGCGCAGGTCGCCACGCTTCCCGCAAGGCAGGAGCGGTCGGCGAGCTTCATAACGCCGTCCTCGTAAACAGTGGCGAGCCCGTTTTCCTGCGTGTATATGCCGCCCTCGTCTATTTCCATCGCCGAAAACTCGAGGCCGTCCGTAATGGCGTAGGCCTTGTCAGCGCCTTTGCATTTGTATATAAGCTTTAATATCCCCGCAGGCAGGTGGCGGAGGTCGGCGATAAACTGCGTAGTGTAGCCGTCCAAAGCCAGGGCGGCCTCGACCACGCCGCCGATCCGGAACAGGTTCACCTTCGTGACCGAAGAGCAGGCGGAATAAAGGTGCGTGACGTCGGAGTACCCGTATTCAAGAGCCTTTTCGATATCGTCATAGACGGCGTTTGAATGGGCTACGGAGGCGACAATGCCGCGCTTCGAGATTTCAAGACCCAAATCAAACCCGCCCTCCGTTTCCGGGGCCGCACCCATCATTTTTATGTTTTCGGAATAATCAAGCAGCTCCGCCGGGTCATGCCCCGACGGGGCGAGTATGTTTTCGGGGCTTTGCGCGCCCTTCATCTCCTGCGACAGGAACGGCCCTTCAAGGTGGATGCCTAAAATATTGCATTTTCCGCATTTTCCCATAGCATCGTCTATCGCGGACATGGCTTTTTGGATTTTTCCGATCGGCGCGGCGAGCGTGGTGGGCAAAATGGAGGTCGTGCCGTACCAAGCGTGGGCTTCGCACATTTTAATAATATCGTCAGGGTTTCCGCTCATAGCGGAATAGCCCCCGCCGCCGTGGACATGGACGTCGATAAAGCCGGGGGAGAGGTACAGTCCGCCGCAGTCGATAATTTCCGCGTTTTCTGTCCTGCCATCGAACCTGCCGCAGATATCAACGATTTTCCCGTCTTTGACAATAACGTTTTTTTCCCGTACCCTGTCGGGGAAGATTGCTTTCGCGTTTTTTAAAATAAGCATGATTATAATCCATCCGTTTTATAAAATATAATGCATACAGTTTACAATATATTTTTAAAAAATACAACATTTTTTTAACTTGACTTTTGCCCCCCGTAAATATATAATGGTTTAAACTATATATTCGAAACGGAGGCAGATTTTATGTTAAATATAGCGTTAGTAGGTGCGTGGCACGTGCATTTCCATGGTTACGCGAAAAATGTCGCGGGCAGGATCGACTGCAAAATAACGGCCCTTTGGGACGACGACCCCGCGCGGGGGTCGGCTGCGGCGGAGGAATTCGCCTGTGAATTCGTCGGCGATTACGGCGCCCTGCTGGCCCGCCCGGACGTGGACGCCATTCTCGTTTCAAGCGCCACAAACCTTCACCCCGAATTGATAATCAAAGCGGCGAAAGCGAAAAAACACATATTTACGGAGAAGGTCCTGGCGGTAAAATACGCCGACGCCCTTGAAATGAAAAAAGCGGTGGACGGGAGCGGGGTAAAATTCTGCATATCCTTCCCCTGGCGGTGCAGGGCGGATTTCCTTTGCATAAAAGATATGCTTGAAAAAAAGGTTTTGGGCGACGTAACCTACATAAGGATGCGCAACGCCCATAACGGCGCGTCCGGAAATTGGCTGCCCGAAACGTTTTATGATAAGGAAGCCTGCGGTGGCGGCGCTATGATGGACTTGGGCGCGCACCCCATGTACCTGTTGAACTGGCTTATGGGCAGGCCGAAATCCGTCATGTCCGCGTTTACAAACGTCACGGTCGAAAGCGTTGAGGACAACGCGGTGTCCGTGCTGGAATACGCGAACGGGGCAATAGGCGTCAGCGAAACCGCCTTTGTCGCCGAGAACAACCCGTTTTCCCTTGAAATAGTCGGCACCAAAGGCTCGCTTTTCGCGGGCGGGCCGATGAGCATATTAACTTATAAAACAGACGGCGACTGGGAAACGCCGGAGCTTGACGAAACTTTGCCGTCGCCCCTTGATATATGGATAGACGGCATATTGGACGGCTCTGAAATCCCGTTTGATATTGACGACGCCGTCGCCCTTACGGAAATTATGGACGCGGCGTACAGGTCTCATGAGGGCGGCTGTAAAGTGATGCTTTAAATTTTTATATTTTCATGCGTTTTGCTCAATAAAATCCGCAACAACATCCATGAAATGAACTTTCG
>WREG01000262.1 GCA_009779455.1 Oscillospiraceae bacterium | reverse complement strand
TGCTTAAAAGCGGCGGGTTCGGCAAAATTTTCATGGTGCGCCGCCGCCACGGGCTTTCGACGCACTTATGGAAGGATTTCGACAAATCCTGGCATGTGAACCCTGAATTGAACCGGGATATTTTTTTCGACGACGCTTCGCACCCTTTCGATTTTATGTATTGGCTTTTCGGTATGCCCGAAAGCGTCGCGGCGGAGCTTTCAACCCTCAATACCCCTAACGTCCCTAATGACAACGGGATCGCCGTATTTAAATACCCCGACGGGAAGCTCTTTGAGATAGACTGCTGTTTCACGGCTTCGGCGGCGGAAAACACCGTCGAAATCTACTGCGAAAACGGGGTCATCATCCAAAACTGCGGCGACGGCCCTTCAACGAGGCTGCCCCACGGGGAAAAAGGGCTTAAATGGTTCAAGGAAGGCGGCAGCGGATGGACTTACAGCGATATAAAAAGCCCCGCGGTCCACGGTGAGCGCATTTCAAATCAGGCTTTCGCCCTCGCTGGATTTTTAAACAGCAAAAGAGCTCCTGTCGCCGATGTTTATGAAGGCAGGGATGTGCTGCGATTGATGCTCGCCGCGTCGGAATCGGCAAAAACAGGCAGAAAAATCTACATAGAAAGGGCTTAATAAAAATGATCGAAAAACTAAAATTCGGCAAAGACGGCCTGATTCCCGCCGTTGTGCAGGATTTTTATACAAAAGAAGTCCTGACCCTTGCGTACATGAACCGCGAAAGCCTTGAAATATCCCTGAAAGAGGGCAAGACCTGCTTTTATTCCCGCTCGCGGCAGGAGCTTTGGCGCAAAGGCGCGACATCGGGCAATATCCAGCATATCGTAAAGATAACCGCCGACTGCGACCGCGACGCTCTTGTCGTTGAGGTCATAAAGGACGGCCCCGCCTGCCACACGGGCGAAAATTCCTGCTTCAACGAAGAAATCTTCAACAATAAAGAAACAAACGCTAAATTTACGTTAAACGGCCTATATAACCTGATACTTGAAAGAAAATTCGCCATGCCGGAAGGCTCCTACACGACTTATCTTTTCGATAAAGGCATCGAAAAAATACTTAAAAAAGTGGGGGAAGAGAGCGCGGAGGTCATAATCGCCGCCATGAAAGGCTCAAAAGAAGAAACCGTTTACGAAATCTCCGACCTTGTGTACCATACGCTGGTTTTGATGGCCGAAGCGGGCATAAGTCCGGTGGAAATTTTAGAAGAACTTAAAGGGCGACACAAGAGTTGATAGTTGAGAGTTGAGTAATAAACGGTCCTTGCACTTGACATAAAAAAATTATTGTTGAGGCAAGCAAAAACTGTCCGCCGAAATATGTAGCCATATTGAAGCATTTAAGGGGGAAGTTGTCTTTTTGCTTTTTGTTGAACTTCAAAATCCCCAATGTCGCGTCGGATAAAAAGAAAAACAGTGCGCCTGCCATTAACAAAACCGGGCCGGACAGCCTGTATACTATAATAGACGAAGTATACATTGTTGGATATAGATAATAATCATGGATGGCGCTAAACCCAAAGCTTACCGCTTTGACAAACATCGTCGAAAGCACGACCCCATAAATACCCACGGGGACAAACAAGGGGGTTTTCAGGTTAATGCCCGATTTAACAGCGTAAACAATGCAAACCGCTACCAGTGCGGCTATTATAATTATTTCAACAAGCAAAAAATAACTGTAAGATATAGAATTCCAAGCTTTGAAAATCGCCGTGAGATACATAAAATGCGCCGTCATAAAGAAAAGAAGCCCCGTTATGAAGGAGCTTTTTTTGTCGTTCAAATGCAGGAAAAGGTCGCCGAACCATGAAAAAACCAGTCCGCAAAACATAAAAACCGCAAAACCGCCGGCGGCTCCGCTCAAAATTGCCGAAACCCCGCCCGCGGTCACGAACATTGTAGAGCATATCATTTTGTACATAAGGGATTTGCGCGACTTGCCCGGGCGCTGGGCGACAAGGTATTTCGGGGTGAATACGGCGGTAACAAGAACGGCGGCGGCAAAAACTGCCCATAAAAAAGCGTTTGTCCTAATGATAAGTTCTTCCTCTCAAAATTTGCTGACCCTATTATACGTTAAGGCTTATATTTTGTCAATGCTTAAAAGACCTTATCCCTGATATTATTTCAACCGCGAAAATCCCCAAGGATATGCAAATTATTATTGTTCGTATCTTATTAAGGCATTTCAGCGCCTTAAAAGTACAAGCGGTTAACTTTATATTTTTATTTATATTATTCATAATAGCCATCCTTTTTGCAGGGGCGGATTCCATATCCGCCCGCGATATTATTTAAACCCATTCGGGCGGATATGGAATCCGCCCCTACAGGGCATCAATTGCAAATAGATACCGCGTGGGCTATCGACGGTATGGTCCTCCCCTGCTGCGCCGAGGTCGACGACATAAGCGCCCCCGTCCCCACAAGCAGGACCTTGTTTATAACGTTTTCCTTCAGCAAGCGCATTATAAGCGAGCAAAACACCGCCGCGCTGCACGCGCAGCCCGAGCCGCCCGCGTTGACCTGCTGTGATTCCGCGTCGAATATAATCACGCCGCAGTCCTTGTGGACCTGTGAAATATCCGTGTTCTCACGGGTTTGCAGCAGTTCCAGCAATAATTCTGAGCCGACCGAGCCTAAATCCCCGGTCAGAATCATGTCGTAGTCCGCCGGGGTGGTATTGCTGTCCCGCAGGAAATCTATGACCGTCCGCGCCGCCGCCGGGGCCATCGCCGCGCCCATATTGTTTATATCCTTGATGCCCAGGTCTTCGATCCTGCCAATCATAACCTTGTCTATATACGGCCCCGAGCCGATCGCGCTGATAACCGCCGCGCCCGAGCCTGTAACGGTGCGCTGGGCGGTGGGCGC
>WREG01000261.1 GCA_009779455.1 Oscillospiraceae bacterium | reverse complement strand
ATACGCGGGCCTTATCGCTCATATTCGCGGTATCGTCCAATGCTTGCTCATATAACTGTATAACTTTTTCAGTTTCTCCGCCGTCAAGCGCGAGCGTTCCGGCCATGCTTGCCAGCAAGCCGCGGTCGCCGGGGAATTCCCTGACTGTTTTTTCCGTCAATGAATAGGCTTCCTTATAATTCCCCTCTGACCTGAGGGCGCTGACTGCCGCGTGGAAATTATATTTTTTATCGCCAATTTCTTCCATTCCAAGCAGCTCGTCCGCCGTCACGCCGAAAAGCTTCGCAAGGCCGGGTATAAGTGTGATGTCGGGGTAACACTCCCCTCTTTCCCATTTGCTGACCGCCTGCCCCGTCACGCCAATCCGCTTCGCCAGTTCCTCCTGTGTCAAACCCTTTTTAAAACGCAAATTTTTCAAATTTTTTGATATCAGCATTGCCGTTCCCCCTATTCATATTTGTGGGCGATTGATAATCGCCCCTACGGGGTATCATTATAGCAATTTTCCGTATATAAGGCAAGAACGGTATTGTTTGGCGGTGTTCAACCGCAGGTTTATCTATACTTTAACAGAACTTTCGGTTTAATTCCTCCCCAAGGGGCGTACGCCCCTTGGGGAGGAATTAAAATCAAAAAATCATTTTGATACACCGCCGCTTTGCGGCGGGTGAATGTTCATTAGAACCTTATCAAAAAAATCTTTTGTCGCTATGCCGTAGGGGCGGTTGAACCGGCCCAGCTTATAAAGGCATTCGGGGTTTTTGTCTATGCTGTTGATGACGGAGGCGCATATGAGCGAGCAGAGGAAGCCCTCTTTTTTCAGCAGTTCCTCGCTCTCCCTGTTGAATTCGCCGAAAGGGTAGGTATAAGCCGTTGGGGTAATCCCCGTGTTTTCCGCTATCCTTTCCTGGAATTTCATGATATCGGCTCTTATCTCATTTAAATATTTTTCGCTCGGCTCGCCGCTTCTCTTGCGTACGCCTTTCCTTCCTTTGTTCAGGTCGTGCAGATTGTATGAATGGTTCTGGAATTCCACATGCCCGGAAGCCGCCATTTCATTGATGTGCCGCCATGTAATGTATGAATAGGCCACGCTGTTGTCCGTTTTTACGCTTTCTTCATCAGTATTTATCCCTATGAACGAGATAACGGCCTTCATATCATATTTCAGCAACAGGGGATAGGCGTAAGCGTAATTGTTCAGGAAGCCGTCGTCAAAGGTAATCATTATGGGTTTTTCCGGCAGGGGCGCGTCCATATAGACATAATTTATAAGGTCGCCCACCACAACCGTGTTAAACCCCGCTTCTTTTATGTGTTTTAGATCCTCATCAAGGATTTCGGGCGTTATAATATATTGCCCGCACCTTTTTGTGTCCTTTAAAATGCCGTGATACATGATTATGGGCAATTGCACAGCGCCTTCGTCGGCGGACATGGAGACGGGGGCAAAATAGAGCGTAACGGCCATGGCCGATGAGACTATCAGCGCGGCGGAAAGGATAAAAATAAACGCCTTTTTTAATTTAAAAGTCAGATACAAGTTTTTCATTCCCCACAAAACAATATGCCGCCCCGCAAAAAAGCGGGACGGTAATTTTTATGAAATTTATTTAAATATTATTCATAGGCAATTGCGAAATGCGGTAAATTGCGGGCGGGTTTTCAGCAAGCTTGCATCTTATTTCGGGACGCCGAGGACGTCGTCCCCTACGAAGGTTCCGTTTGATTCCCCGGATTCCGCCATCCGCGCGGCGCGGCGCTCGGCCAATTCCTTCTCAACCCGCATTTTCGTCTCAGCGGGATAGCGTACGCACAGTACGCAGATTATATATAATATAATGCCCACGATCGGCCCCAGCTGGTGCAGCGGCCAGACCCATTTTTTGAATTTCTCGCTTGTCTGGGGGATGCGGGCTTCAGCCAGATCCTCATCATAGTCCATCCACCCCAAAAACAGGCCTTTCAGCAGAGAGCCTATGCTCGCGCCCATTTTTTCGATAAATATCTGCAGCGAAAAGGCGATGCCTTCCGTCCGCTTGCCCGTTTTCCACTCCAAATAGTCGATCGAGTCGCCCCATAAAGCGGTGGATGCTATCCCTGTCATATTTTTTGGGATAGATGCGACGCTGCCCACGAAATACATGGCCGCCAACCGCCCGAAGCTCTTATAGCCTATAAAATACCTGATTACCCGCGTTAAAATGTCGAGGCCTTTTGCGGTAAACAGCACGTTGCGCATCCCGCCGATTCTTTTTGCGACTTTTGTCGCGAAAAACATCCCCGCCGCGCCCGGGATTTCGGATACGGCGCCGAAAATCGTTGATGCCAGCTCGCCGGTCATATTTTTGCCGAACACATTGTAATCCATCTCCTGATACACATAGATTTCATCAATCGACGGGCGGAATCTTTCCAATATATTGCCTAACAACAGCAATAAGAGCATATGGTTGTCTTTGACGACCCGAAGGTTTTTTATAAACGAATCCTCATTCGGCGGCGCGGGTACGCGCTCTTTCGCGTTGTAGGCCAGCATGGATACCATGGAGCCGCAGAAGCAGAATAAAACCGCGCATACAAAAAACATTGTGCTCAGGCTGAAAGAAAATTTGTCCCTGAACCCTAAAATCGGCTGTATAAGGTTCGGGAAAAGCCCGCCGAGCATCGCGCCTATCCGCGCCCACTGGGAGGCCCTGGCGCGTTCCTCGGAAAGGGGGGACATCATTGCCGTCATGCCCCAAAGCCCTATGTCCTGAAAGGAAAACATCAAATCATACAATAGACCTCTTGCGAAACCAGCACAAATAATGTATACTATTGAGTATGAAAGCAGAAATAATACGAGAATATTCGGATGAAAAGTTCCGCCGAATCACAGGAGTGAAGCGCTCAACCTTT
>WREG01000260.1 GCA_009779455.1 Oscillospiraceae bacterium | reverse complement strand
CTTCGTCACCGAAGCTTTCCCTTATTTCCTCCATTCCTTTTTCACGGGGTATAAACTCGCAGTCCTTTACGTTCGGCAGGTTTTTTATGCTGCGGCCCAAGGCCTCCGTTGCCGCTTTTGTAGCGTTGTCCTCGACGTAAACGATAACCACGTTCTGCTCCTCTATCCCTGTCAATATGGCGTTGATGTTGACATAAATCATTATGGCGGTGCCGATGATCATGAGGCAGGACATAAGGACCGTGACGGAAGCTATTGACATAAGCTTGTTGACGCGGATGTTACGCAGGCCTTCTTTGAGAAGGTATTTTATGCTCGCTGATTTCATTTTGCCTGCCCCTCCTCATCTTCATCGTAATGGAAATAAGCCGACAAGTCCCTTTTAGCCATTTTAGGGACGCTGTCGGCATTTAAAAACTCTGGGTATTCAAGGTCGGTTGCAACGGCCGGTTCGGGGCTTTTCGCCGCCGCCGCTTCGTTCGCCGCCGGGCTTCCGTAGTTTTTAAGGAAATCCTCGACCTCCACGTCGTCGTTCGGCGCATGGTAATAATTCGAAATGTTTTCGGCGGAAAGAATATCGTCCACGGTGCGCTGCTCCTCGGGATCCTCAAAAACGGAGCCGTCTTTGGTGTCGGATATAACGCTGCCGTTTCTTATGGTTATCACGCGGTGGTCGAAAAGCCTTACAAGATCGTGGGCATGCGTAACCATAACGACCGTCGTGCCGTTGGCGTTTATGTGGTTCAACAGATCCACTATCTCGAAGGACATCTCCGGGTCAACGTTCCCCGTCGGCTCGTCCGCGATAATGATATCCGCGCTGTTCACAAGGGCCCTTGCCAAAGCGACCCTCTGCTGTTCGCCGCCAGACAGCTCGCTGGGAAGCATCCTGGCTTTAGTGGAAAGCCCCACAAGGCTTAAGGCGTAGGCTACGCGTTTGCTTATGTCCTTTTCTTTTGCGCCTATGACACGCATGGCGAAAGCCACATTGTCGTAGACCTTCATATTGGGTATCAGCCGGAAATCCTGGAAAACAACCCCAAGCGTCCGCCTGAAATGAGGCACCTGTTTTTTTTCTATCTCGTTTAAATTATAATTATTAATCAAGACAGAACCATACGACGCAACCTCCTCCCGCATTATAAGCTTGAGGAACGTGCTTTTGCCGGCGCCCGAAGCGCCGACGATAAACACGAATTCCCCTTTGTCAATTTGAATATTGACGTCGCGGAGGGCTTTTACGCCGTTGGCATATGTCTTTGAGACATTATTAAATTCAATCATGCATACACTTTCCTTTCGGGGAACTTAATTAGCCGCACCGGAAACGTGTAAAATCAATCCCTAAATAAAACTTTTTTTATATTCGTGACTGATTGCTGATTTTGCCGCAAAACAATTTTTAACGAAATAAATTCCGCAAAAAACTGCATAAATCAGAATTTCACCGGGTTCGCGTCAAGATATTTTTTAACCATCAAAGCTACCTTGAAAACTATAGCGTCGTCGAATTCCCTTAGGTCAAGCCCCGTAAGCTTTCTTATCTTTTCAAGGCGGTACACAAGGGTATTCCTGTGGACGAACAGTTTGCGCGACGTTTCCGATACGTTAAGGTTGTTTTCAAAAAACCTTTGTATCGTAAACAGCGTTTCGTAATCAAGCGTGTCAATCGAGCCGCGCTTGAACACCTCGCGCAGGAACATCTCGCAAAGGGTTGTGGGAAGCTGGTATATAAGACGGGCTATCCCCAAATTCTCATAGCTTATTATTGATTTTTCGGTATCGAACACTTTGCCGACCTCAAGGGCTATCTGGGCTTCCTTGAACGAGCGGGCAAGCTCTTTTATGCCCGTTACGGCGGTGCCTATGCCCACTGACGTGCGGCTGAAAACCTCTGCCGAAAGCGCGTCGGCGACGGAATGCGCGAGGTTTTCCAAATCCTTTGATTCTATGTTCGGACGGACTTCTTTTACAATGGCGATATCGTGTTCGCTGATATTTACCACAAAATCCTTTGTCTTGTCACGGAAAAGGTTTTGAATAATGTCATAGCACGGGACTTCGCCGACTTCGCTTATCCTGACGAGCAGCACCGCGCGGGCGGTGTCGTTGTTAAAATGCAGTTCCCTCGCCTTTAAGTATATGTCACCGGGCAGTATGTTGTCAAGCATAACATTTTTGATAAAGTTTCCTTTATCATATTTTTCATCGTGGAACTGCTTGATATTCCCCAATGAAACCGCCAGTATTGACGAATATTTTTCGCAAAGGGGACCCGTCCCGGCGACAAAAACCGCGTACTCCGGATGGACTGAAGAACCGAAGGTTCTGTATATAACACCGTCATGGACAACTATAACGCCGCCCGAATTGAACACCCTGGGGACGTCGTCTAAGACCACGTCTCCTATGCGGCCGAGCTCGCTGCATGATATTATAGTGCCGGTTTCGTCTACGACGCCTACGGCACACTCCACAACATCTTTCATTTGATGAAAAATACTCTGGAACAATCTGTTGGACATGCTTTTTCCTCCTGTTTAATGTTAATAATTTTCTTCTTTTTTGTGCCTTTACTTTTTACACATTATGCAGGATTACCATCATTTAAATGGTATTGTACAACAATTATAAAATTTATGCAAGTGTTTTTGCGAAAAAATTTATAAATTTTTTATAAAATTTGCTATTATATTTCTCTAATATCACCATAATGGAAAATAAACACAATTTTTTTATGAGTATTTTCGTGATTATTAACATTATACATTTTAACCAACACGATTTTCGTTCGTCATTTTTAACAGTGGTCGGTTGTCACTGACCACTCATTAGACCTCTTGCGAAACCAGCACAAATAATGTATACTATTGAGTATGAAAGCAGAAATAATACGAGAATATTCGGATGAAAAGTTCCGCCGAATCACAGGAGTGAAGCGCTCAACCTTTG
>WREG01000259.1 GCA_009779455.1 Oscillospiraceae bacterium | reverse complement strand
TGGACGGGCTGTGGGGCAACAGCTTCGGCATAGAAAATACCGATTATATAAAAAAAGCGACGGGTTTTGACTGCCAAAAGATAATGGGCGGCGGGATAAACGGGCTGCGAGGCGCAATAATCGTAAACAACATTTACAGCATAGCGTTTTCGGTCTGGCTCGTTTTCTTTTACGCCCTTGTCATGTTTTTAAAAAAACGCTGCGCCTTTATTTTGCCGGTAACCCCTCTCGTCGCGTTATGGGGGACAATGATGATAGCCGCGCCGACCTTCTGCGAGTTCAGGTATATGTTTTCGTTCCACTTGGCGCTGCCGTTTTTGTTTATTACGCTTTTTTTGGAAAATAAAAATTTTAAAATATAGAGCAAAACGCTTGCATTTTTATAAAAATAATGCTAAAATAGTCTGAGAGAAAAAAGGGGAGGTGGAAACATGCCAAACATCAAATCCGCGAAAAAGCGCGTGCTTGTGAACGCAAAGAATCAACAGCGCAACAAATCAACGAATTCCGCGCTTAAAACAGCGCTTAAAAAAGCTTACGCGGCAATTGACGCCAACTCTCCCGATAAGGCCCTGCTTGTAAAAGAGGCCGAAAGGAAGATCGACGGCGCCGTTACGAAGGGTATCCTTCATAAAAACAACGCCGCGCGCAAAAAATCGGCTTTGGCTGTAAAATTCAACAAATCAAACGCATAAAATCAAAATCAGAAAGGGACGTTTTTAAATGAAAAAGCTTTGCAAAATCATCAGCTGGATAGTATTCCTTGCGGGGGCTGCCGTTGCCGCTTATTTGATTGTCGCGAAAATCACAAACAAAAAACAGACCATCACCGAGGACGGCGAGAATTTCGTTTCCTGTGATTGCGGTTGCGACTGCTGCGACGAAGAATTCATCGCGGAAACCGTGGAAGAAGAATAATATCCGGGAATCAGGGCTAAAGGGCCCGGGAATCAGGATTGTTTGCAGCCGAATCCGACTGCTCGGCAGGAGGGTTTATGGCTGATTCGGAAACAGCTTCGGGTATAGGCTCGTTTTTATCTATACCCGGGCTCGCTTCGGCGTTATTTGCCGGGGCTTTATTCCGTTTTACAGCCGAAAGCCCGTCTCCGGATTTTTTGTTTCTGATTTCATGTTTATCCAATTTTATATCTTGCCTTTCAAAATAAAAATAAAACCAAATATATTATATCCGGTTTTATGTTTAAAATAATGAACAATGAATAATGAATAATGAATGACGATTTAATTGTTCATTATTCACCATTCATTAACTTTATCATGCAATATTGCTCGTATCTAGTCAATCTCCACCTGTATCCGCATACCCTTGCGGTTGGCCGTGGAGAACATAACGGTACGCAAAGCCTTCGCTATGCGGCCCTGTTTGCCGATAACCCTGCCGACGTCGTCTTCCGCAACGTGAAGATGGAATACGACTACGTTTTCTTCGTTCGGTTCGTCAACGGTCACGCTGACCGCGTCGGGGGCGTCTACAAGCCCTTTGGCCATGTTTAATAATAATTCTTCCATGATAATAACCATCCTTTCAATTTTTGGAGGAAATTTTATCTCATGATAAAATTTCACAAGTTTGAAAATCTATTTTTCAAACTTTCTCCCTGCTAATTTAAAACTTGCGCTTTTTTAAGCAAATCTTTAACAGTATCGGTCGGCTGGGCGCCGTTTTCGATCCATTTTTGGGCCTTTTCCGAATCGACTTTCAACTCGATAGGGTCGGTCATGGGGTTATAGTAGCCCAATTCCTCAATAAACCTTCCGTCGCGTGGGTAACGCGAGTCCGCTACCACAATGCGGTAAAACGGCGCTTTTTTCGCACCCATGCGGCGAAGCCTGATTTTAACAGCCATATAAACTGCCCTCCTGTGAATAAAATTAATGTATTTTATAAGACGCGATGTCTTTAAAATCCTCCGAATTGATTGGGATAGCCCATCCTTTTCATCCGCTTTTTCGAGCCTTTGCCGTTCATCTGCTTCAGCATCTTCTGCATCTGCTTGAATTGGCTTAAAAGGCGGTTTACGTCCTCGACCTTCATCCCGCAGCCTGCGGCGATGCGCCTTTTCCGCGACGGGTTGATTATGTCAGGGTTTTTTCTTTCTTTTTTCGTCATCGAATGTATAATGGCCGCGGTCTTGTCAAATTGCCTCTCGTCGATGTCCGTATCTTTTATTTTTTTGCCGATTCCCGGTATCATCCCCAAAACGTCGCGCATGGACCCCATTTTCTTGACTTCTTCCATCTGTTCAAGCAAATCGTTGAGGTCGAACTTGTTTTTACGCATTTTTTCCTCAAGCTTTGCCGCTTTTTTCTCGTCGAGGGAGGATTCCGCCTTTTCTATGAGTGAAAGCATATCGCCCATGCCCAATATGCGTGACGCCATCCTGTCGGGATGGAAAACGTCAAGGTCGCCCAGTTTTTCGCCTATCCCCGCGAATTTTATCGGCTTCCCTGTCACGGCCCGGGCGGAAAGCGCCGCGCCGCCTCTGGTATCACTGTCCAGTTTTGTCAAAACAAGCCCGTCTATGCCTAATTGCTCGTTAAAGGACGCGGCGACGTTTACGGCGTCCTGGCCTGTCATCGAATCTATGACGAGGAGTATCTCATGGGGCTTTACGGACGTTTTGATGCTTTTCAGCTCGTCCATAAGCTCCTCGTCGATGTGCAGGCGGCCGGCCGTGTCGAGGAATACATAATCGTAGCCTTGATCTTTTGCGTGGCTGACCGCCGCTTTGGCTATATCCACGGGGTTTGCCGTCCCCATCTCGAAAACGGGTACTCCCGCCTGCCCGCCGACAACCTGCAATTGTTTGATGGCGGCGGGGCGGTATATGTCGCAGGCCGTGAGAAGCGGGCGGTGGCCTTTATTTTTAAGCATAAGCGCGATTTTTGCCGAATGGGTGGTCTTGCCCGAACCCTGAAGGCCGCACATCATGACGACGGTGGGCCCGT
>WREG01000258.1 GCA_009779455.1 Oscillospiraceae bacterium | reverse complement strand
GATATTTTTATTTTTGCATATTTTAATCGGTAACATATTTTTCGCGCTTTTCCTCTTAATAATTTACGGTGGCATATATGCTTTACGCAAGGGGTGAGCAGCATAAAAAACAGGGTAAAATTTAAGAAAATATTTAAATATATATTTATCGGAAATCTAATCATGATTCCCATAAATATTTTATTAATGTATATGACCCCTGCGGACGATGACAGATTTATATATTTTTTTATTTTTATGTTATGTGTTAATGTGCTTATCGCGATAATTTTGGCGGTTACATTTTTAATTTATTTGATATATTGTTTTATCAAATACCGATAAAAACTCGGATTTTAAGCAAGATGGGACGGACGGCATGAAAAACACTGCTAAATTAAAGAACATATTTGCGCATATATTCTTTTGGAATATTATAATGATTGTTCTCGATATTATCGTAATGTTTTTTCTTCCTGATAACGACCATGGTATCGTTTTCCTGATTTTCTTTATTTTTATTGGCAATATAATAATCTTCGCGGTGACGGCGACGATTCTTTTTATTTATTTTTTGCGTTATTTTATAAAAAAGAAAAACTATAAGGCAATATTAATCATGTTGGCCGGGTTTTCTACTATTTTAATCATATTTATATATAAGATTTTTTTACGGCAATAATCAAGCCGCCGGGACGTTGGACGATATTGACGCTTCAATAATTTTAAAGAAATTCGGCGTTGGCTTAAGCGTCAACCCATAAGCCATAAGCGCATTATATAATATTAAAGGGCGGAAAGCATGAAAAACCTGAGCAAACCAAAGAAAATATTTTTAATCATTTTTTGCCTTAATCTTTTAATGATAGGCATTGATCTTTTAATGTTCGGAATAATACCCGGAGGAAATGACGGATTAGGTTTTCTCTTTTTGTTTATTTTTATGGGCAATATAGCATTTTTAGCAATAACATCGCCTATTATTATAATCTATCTTTTATATTATTTTGTGAAAAGAAAAAATTATATAGCCTCGGCCGTTGTAATAGCAGGCACGGTCGTTATTTTAACCACTTTATACTTTATGTTTTTTTACGGTTATGTTTGGCCGTCCGGCATAACGGAAAATGATATTGAAGTTTTCGGTGATAAAATTATATCAACATATAAAGAGGATTTTCATTATAGCGACACATCTTCTTCGTTTGATTTATCCGGCCTTTTCAGTTCAATTATTGATTCGGAAACTATCAATGCGATTAAACCTGTTCCGCATTATGCAAAATCATATCGCGGTGAAAATAACCTTACGGTCGATCTTAAGGTTTATGAATATGAAAGCTTAGACGCAGACAAAGCAATTGAAATGGCAAAGGACGAAATAGACAGATTAACCTGGGACGGCCTTCGTCAAAAACAGAAATTTGAAGCAATGATCGAAAGCGGAAATATAGACGGAATTAAATATTTCATTTCTCCGTTGACATGGTACAGCAAAAATTATTATCGCGGGAAAATATGGCTTATTTATGATTTGACAGTCATCACAATAAATTATAGCGTTTACCCCTCGCGGCAGTCTTTTATAAGAACAAAACCGAATGATTTCAAATTGTTGGATTTTTTAGGATAGCAAAGGTCAGACATAATGAAAAATATATCAAAGACGAAAAAAATATTTATAATCATTTTTTGCCTCAATCTTTTTGTTGCGGTATGCAATTTTTTAATAGCTGAAATAAGCCCGCGCATATACCCCGGCATGGACGATAATCTCGCATTTTTGTTTTTGTTTGTGTTTATAGGAAATATATTTGTTTTTATAATTACAGCGCCGATTGGTTTAATATATATTTTAATTTATTTAGCAAGAAAGCATTATGCGAAAGGATCATAAATGAAATACGCCGTGATTTTATTCGACGGGATGGCCGACTACCCCGTCCCCGCGCTGGGCGGCAAGACGCCTATGGAAACCGCATATAAACCCTGCACCGACGGCATGGCGGCCAAGGGCTTCTGCGGCCTTGTTAAAACCGTCCCCGACGCCCTGCCACCCGGAAGCGACGTGGCGAATCTGAGCGCGATGGGCTATAACCCCCTTGACTGCTACACGGGCCGCTCGCCCCTTGAAGCCGTCAGCATCGGCATAAAATTAAACGATACGGACGTGACGCTTCGTTCCAACCTTGTCACTTTATCAGACGGCGGGGATTTTGAAGGCAAAACAATGGACGACTACTGCGCGGGGGATATCTCCACGGAAGAAGCCGCGGAAATCATGGAAACCGTGGCGGAGCATTTTAATAATGATAAATACAATTTTTACAGCGGCGTGAGCTACAGGCATTGCCTTGTTTGGGATAAGGGGAATGCGGAAGGGCTTGATCTGACCCCTCCCCACGATATATCGGGCAGGAAAATAGGCGGGTACCTCTCAAAAAGCCCCGCCGCCGCCCCGCTTGTCAATATGATGAAAGAGAGCTATGCTCTTTTAAAGGATCATCCCGTCAACTTGGAACGAATGCGCAGGGGTCTGCGCCCGGCAAACTCGATCTGGCTCTGGGGGGAAGGCACAAAGCCGCGCCTCGCCCCGTTTGAGGAGCTTTACGGCCTTAAAGGCAGCGTAATCTCAGCGGTTGATTTATTGAAAGGCATAGGCATCCTGGCGGGGATGTCCGCCCCCCGCGTGGAAGGGGCCACGGGCTATATCGACACGAATTTCACGGGCAAGGCGGACGCCGCGCTGAAAGAATTCGAAAACGGGCGGGATTTCGTTTTCGTCCACCTTGAAGCCCCCGACGAGTGCGGCCACCGCAATGAGCCGGAAAACAAGGTGAAATCCATTGAAATGATAGACGAGCTTGTGGTAAAAAAGATAAAAAAGGGCCTTGGTTCCATAGGGGATTACAAAATTATGGTTTTGCCCGACCACCCCACACCCATAGCAACCCGCACCCACGCAAGGGATCCCGTTCCGTTCATGATTTACGACAGCACAGCAGAAATTG
>WREG01000257.1 GCA_009779455.1 Oscillospiraceae bacterium | reverse complement strand
CCGTTGTCGATGACCTTTACCTCCAAATGGTTTTTCAGATCTTCATGGCCGCTGAAAATACGCTTGTTTAAAATTTTAACGTTGTTTTTAATATAGTCCTCTTTTTTAAACGTCGTAGTGACAAGGGAGATATCCACCCGGTTTATGCAGCTGTCCGGGACTTCCGTGCTGTAATAGCCCCCATATAATTTTACTTCGTCCATTGTGTCGATAACGAATGAGATGACGGTGCTTTTCATTTCCGGGAAAAGTATTCTTATATCCGCAGCTTCTTTAAGGTCGAAGGACATCGGGTCGTTGTGCTCTTTTTCTATGCTGCCGTTGCGGGAATGCCCGAAAGTCCTGATGCGGAAGCGGCCCTGCATCCGCAGGTTCAATGTGACATTTGTCAGCGCTGTATAGGTTTTCCATTTTTTTAAGGAAAAGGAGTTGAAATACGTAAAAAAGTCGTAGGTTTTATGTTTGTCCAAATTATAGCTGCCGTCCATATCGTCGTAAAACATCCTGCTGTCGCGATAGAACATCCACCAGTTGTCGTCAAGGTATCCGCTGTCCGGGAACAATATGTTTTGTAATTTTAAATTCATCTTTCCACTCCTAAATATTGTGTCCAAAAATCAATGTTTATTATTTCACCGGCCCGCGTTTTATATTCATTTTTAATTTTATTAAAATTTTTGAATACGGAAAATACGAGGCGGATGTATTTAAACACAAGCGAAAAAGCCGATTTATAGCTTTTTTTATATATAATCGCCTTATCCGACGATTCTTCATAATATACCGCTTTTTTCGCGCGGAACAATTCGGGGAGGTGTGGGCGGACCGTGTTTACATAAGCCGTTTTATTGGCCGGCAAAAACCATCCGGCGAAAAGGAGCAGGAGGTTTGACATCATTTTCCGCCTGTCAAAGGGCATTGTTTTAACTTTTTCTTTGAATTCCGGGCTTTCGGTATTAATTTCGGGTATAAGATCGTTTACAGGGGCGTATTTCCCGGCTTTCGACACCACTCCGGCGTGTATATCCTCAGGGTCGGCTGTTTCAAGAAAATCTATTCCTTTTAAAAAGTCCTCCGCGCCTTTTATGCAAAGCTCCATATCCGGATATTTATAACAGAGGGTATAATAAACAAGCCTCTCGAAAAGCATCGCGCAGAGCCGTGAGGCGGAATATTCCGGGAAGTGCAGGGCGTTCAATATACACATATTCCGTATATAATAATAGTCGAGCCAAGCCTGCCTCTTTTTATCAAAGGGTTCGTGCCAGACGCATATGCCGTTTAACGTTATAAATTCCGTCGCGTTTCTGACGCTGTATTCGATGTCGTCGCGTTTTATGAATATCGGGAGGGGGAGGTTGTCCGGACGGACGGTTTCCATAGGCATAACGCAGTACCACCAGCCGAAAAGGTTTCCGGGATCCGTCGTTTCGTTTATCAGAATATTTAAAAGGGATCTAACGTCAAAATCTTTGTTTTTTGACGTTACCCTTACGCTGTCCCAAAACGCGGACGTTTCTCTTTGAAGGCAGGGCTCATCGCTTGAAAGCATTGCTCCGCCTATAAAAGCGCTGCGGTAACAATTTTTGAGAAGTCTTAAAAATTTATATGTCCGCTCAATGGATTCCGTCAAAAAAGTGATGTCGTCGTCCATCATTATAACGTGGGTATACGCTTCGCCGCTTTTCAGAATTTCTATGAGGCCCCTTGTAAAGCCCCCCGCCCCGCCGGCGTTTTTATTTGGGAAAACGCGCACGTTTTCATTATTCGGTCTGTTTTCATCAAGGCTTCGGGCGTTGTCCGCGATATATACGCCGATTTTATTATAAAGCGGAGAGGCCGGGTTTGAAAAAATATCGCGGTCAAAAGCCGCCAAATTTTTTTCAATATAAGCTTCGCGCTTGTAAGTGCATATATTAACGGCAATTTTTACGTCCGAAAGGGGTGTATCGGATAAATCCGTAAAATATTCCCCGCCGAAGAAAACGGAATTGTTTTCAAGCGCTTCGATTTTAAACGCAAATATGCCCGCGTCGGAAAGGAGGGGGAATTTAAATATAAAACATTCCGGCTTTTCGCCGCCGCTGCGGGCGGTTTTTTTTGAAAGCGGTTCTCTGACCGTATCCCCCCCGGATAAAAAAACATGCTCCAAAACAATATCAAAACAGCCCCGAAGGAGTATTTTTAAGCTTACGTTTTCAATTAAAGAGTATTTTTTCCATTTTAATGACGAAAATGAATTAAAATACGTGTCAAAACTGACGGCGGCTCCTTTGCCGAATGTAATAAAACCATGGCTTTCATTAAAATGAGCCAAGGAGCAATCCGCTGACCTAAAAAAAAGCTCCTCTGTATTGCTTTTTTTATCAGGTTCCATTATCCCCGGCATTATGATCGTCTGCAGTTTCATAAATATAGCTTTTCCCCAAGGTCAATATTTATTATTGATTGGTAAATTATGCATAAAATCCTCGCTTTATTATAATAGAAAAGACGGGACAAGTGCAAGGCGTGCATTGTTAATATAGTGTGAAGATTATATGAAGAAAATATTTGCGTGTATATTAAACATAAATATTTACATAAAAACCCTCAGAAACATTGCGATTCTGAGGGTTTTTGGTCGGGATGACACGATTTGAACGTGCGGCCCCCTGCTCCCAAAGCAGGTGCTCTACCAAACTGAGCCACATCCCGGAAATGCGACGGAGACATTATACAATGTTATATTATCATTTGTCAACACTTCGGTATTTACTTTATAGTAATATTATAGTATAATATAAAAGTTGACATTGATGAGGGTCGGCAGCCGCGGCGCGGAGCCGGGGCGCAATCCGTTGAAATCAAAAGCATAACCTTCGGCGATGAAGCCAAAAACTTTATCAATAAAAGGAGAATTTTTACAGTGAAAAGGTATCTTGCCAAACAATACGACCCTAAAAACGTTGAGGACAGGATATATAAATCCTGGATTGATGGCAATTATT
>WREG01000256.1 GCA_009779455.1 Oscillospiraceae bacterium | reverse complement strand
AGCTCATAGCTCTCGTCCTCGTTGGTGGCGCGTATGCCGCCGTTCACGGCAATCATACCCCGCGCCTGGTCCGTGAAGTCCGTCCCTGCCTCGCAGAAGCCCCAGCCGCCTGCGGACTGGTAAATATCGTGGGATTTCAGCTCCCCGCGCATCCATACCGCCCAGCGGTTGCACCAGTCCGTCATTTCATGCATATACCAGTCGGTGAAATCCTTGCGTTTCCGCATGTTCCCGGCTTGTGATGGGATATAAGTCACAACGTCGCCGAAATTTTCTATGATTTCGCCCCACGCGGCGGATAGCTTTTCCTCGTTCCAATATTTATTTTTAAGCCACGCGGCGTATTTCGGCGCGGCGTCCCCGTCGCCCGCCCACCAGCCGAGATGCATATGCTCTTTTTCGCCCTTGTAGCCCCAGTTTCCCGACGCGGGGTACTGGCTTTCGCCGTAGTTGCCGCTGGGCCCGAGGCGGACGCCGAAAACGTTTTTGTTTCCCTCGTAATGCTTCCCGAACGCGTGAAGGTAGTTGATTATATGCTCCGTCTGATGCTCGTTGAATATCGTGGGGATGTTGTTGTCCATACCGTGTTCAAGGCAGCGGAAGCCCGTGAAGCCTTCCGTCTTTTCGCGGTACCATTCGGGCAGGGCATAGGCCGAGCCGCCTATGATAAGCGGGAACCAGCCCATTCCGTAAGAAGCAGCCATTTCAATGACGGAATCGTAGAAGCTCCAATCGAAAACGCCTTTTTCGTATTCCACGAAATTCCATTTTACATAGCTCTCGACCCCGTTGAAGCCGAGCTTCCGGAAAAGGGGGCAAAACTCACGCATGGATTCCAGCGCGTTTTCAAGCCCGTCCCTTTCCGCCGCGTCCGCGCCGACGGAAACGATGAGCTGCATTTTGTTTTCAAGCTCGAATAATGGCTTGATTTCCTCCGACAGATGAATTTCATCAGTCCCCGCCCTGTCCGCCTTAGCAGATGATATGACGCTTTCATCCTTTCCGGGGGTTACGAAAAGCGACCGTATCCCGGGCATACCATAAATTTCCGCCGTGATTTTTCCGGCTAAGGCTTCTTCGGTCTTAAAAAGAAAAGCGGCCCTGCGGACACGGCCCGTGCCGCAGGACGTATACCCTGCCACGGGCGCTGCGGTTTTGCCGTTTACCGCAAGGCTCGCGCAGGCGGGGGCATTGTCGTCGAATACCGCAAGAATGGTGTATTCATCAGCTTCAGGGAGCGTTTTTTCGAGTTCGAATACAGCGCCCTTCCTCTGATATAAAAAAACCTTGTTTTTATAAACAATGCACTGCCCGGCAATACCCTGCCGGTAGTCTTTTTTCGTGAAGTGAAACATCTCGCCCATCGTATGCGGCCTCCCTTTTTATAAAACCTCAAGCCCTTTGATTTCAAAGGGTTCGGTTGTGTCAAATATATTGTTTTTGCGCGAAAGGACAAAACTTCCGGTCTGAAAAATCTATTTTTCAAACTTTCACCTCCGTTTTTTGAAAATCGGCAAGTTCCTTATATTTATCGTTTCCAAAATACTCTATGCTCACAACGTGCCACTCCTTTACCTTGTCGGTTTAATTATTATACCATATCACGGACAAAGATGACCCGCTAACTATCGACTGGCTTTTCTGATTCCTTGTGTAATTTGGAATAAGGGTTAAAATGCACCACTGAACAAAATGCCGTTAAATCTTTGAAAGCCGTTAAAAGATTCACTTTACAACGGAATATATCCATTGCCGACCATCTTTCCGTGTTTGGAGCAGTTTCTTTTCGCTCATGCGAACCAGCAGCTTATACGCGCCGCTTACGCTGATTCCCAAAGCCTCGGCAGCATCTTCCTTGTTGAACTCCGTATCAGCGAAAGCATCTAATAACCGTTGTTCACGGGTACTGGCGTTTGTCTTACTCTGTTGCAAGGTATAGTTTCGATTTGGTAATCGAATAAGGAATCCGCCGTTTATAACGGGAATCTCCGGCTGAACGGGACTGTTTTCATACTGTCCGTATATCCGTGGAATGCCCGTGCCGTAGGCTTCAATGATATTTAATCTGAGAAGAGCCTGCGCCAGTTTTTCGTTTCTCGCAACAGAAACCCCCGCAAGCATAAGGTCAAAGGTTACGCCGGGCATGATGCCACCCAAGGACATAAATTCCACGCGGTCGTCAAACATGCTGACAAGGACGCTGCCCTCGATATAATAATCCCTGTGAATAAGTGCATTGATGAATGCCTCGCGGAAAGCCAATTCGGGATAGTCCGGGTGGTCGATACGGTAAGCTCCTTCGAAAGTCCCGCGAACACGGTTATACACATGAAGGTAAGCCAAAACATCGTCTATTTGTTTAAATGCCGAGCCTGTGAATTCTTTGCGGTCTTTGAATTTTGTTTTGTTCAGCCCCTCAAATATCGCCGCTTTTGTGGTATACGGGTTTTGGTCGGAGAGAATGAGAGCAAGGTTGGAATAGCGTCCGTCAGGGCGAATAAGCCCCAGCGTCCGTTTTTGATTTTCGTTGAACGCCACTTCCTTTTCGGCGAAAACTTTCTCGGCGTAATCAAACGTCAGATTCTGCTCAATGGAAAGTTCCAATATAAACTGCCCCATGCCGTTGTCTTTAATCATTTGGCGGATATGCTCACGGGTAGCCATGACCGTGTTGCTGCCGATGCGAACCCACACGCCCTCCGGCACAAGCCCATATTTCGTAAAACAATAGGGTATCGCCGTGCCTCGCTCAACCGTAATTTTCAGAATCCATTTACCCTCGCGCTGTTCCGGTTCGACGTTGAAATATGCTGTGGGATCGGGCGTAACTGAGTCCCGAAAGCTATTGACGGTTTTTCTGTACCACTCATCAATATCGCCGTCAAGCCCGTAAACCATGCTGTCGTCAGTCAGCCCAAGATAAAGAGTGCCTCCCTCTGTGTTCAAGAAGGCAAGCATCGACTTATTGACTTTTTCGTTGTATTCGCGTTT
>WREG01000255.1 GCA_009779455.1 Oscillospiraceae bacterium | reverse complement strand
ATTCGCACCCGCCGTAGTGCCGCCCGAGTGCATATATTTCCCGGAATTAACATTCCTTATGTAGTAAACGCCGTTATTCGTAATCGGCGTCGGCGCGGCATTCGCTTCAATTTTCCCCACATTGAACGCCGTCACAGTCACAATGAGCGCAACGGACAGGGCAAGGAGGCTTTTAACTGATTTTCTCATATTATTATTTCCTTTCTTTGTATAATTTTTTAATATTTATTCCAAAATTTGCATTTTTTATTTTTATTATACAATAGAATGTTTTAAATGTCAACACAAAAATCTGCTATTTACACAATATATATATATAAGTATAATATATTTATGCATTATGCTAATATAAGCAGCAAAAGAATAAGCCATATTCATGAATAAAAAAGCATTATATTTTTAATATTTTATTTCAAGCTTGATTTTTTTAAGCAATCATTTATAATATATAATATTAATCTATAAAAAAGGCGGTTTTTAATTGAAAAAAGCGTTAGTATTCTCCGGCGGCGGCTCACGGGGCGCCTACCATTTGGGCGCGTGGAAGGCGTTCAACGAGCTGTCGGTTGAGTTTGATATGGCCGCCGGCTCTTCTATGGGCGCGGTCAACGCCGTGTATTACGTCCAGGGCGACTACCCTATGGCGGAAAGGCTTTGGGGCGAGGTTGACTGGAACGTGATGATGGCCGAGATGTTCAGCCGCGAGGATGCGCTGGAATCCATGATGGACCCCATCACGGCAAAGCTCAAATCGTATGTGACCACAAAAAAGGTGGATGTCACCCCGTACCTGAACGTGCTTAACGAATCCGCCGACGAAAGCAAATTTTTCGCTTCAAATAAAGACTGCGCCATTGTGACGGTGAAATACCCGTCAATGGCGGCGGTCGAGGTGCGGAAAGAGGACATAAAAGAGGGGTACCTCGCGAAATGGCTGCTCGCGTCATCTTCCCTCTACCCTATATTCCCAAAACATGAAATAGACGGGCAGGGGTATATCGACGGCGGGTTTTACGACAAGCTGCCCATTGCGACCGCTTTCAGGATGGGCGCGGACGAGGTCGTGGCCGTTGACATACACAGCGAGGCCGCCCACAGCGCCTATTTGAAGCACCCGCGGGTAAAATACATAAAACCCCGCGAAGAATTCGGCAACTTTTTGAATTTTGACAGGCAGACGCTGGACAATATGACGCTTTTGGGATATTACGACACTATGAAGGCGTATAAAAAAATGCTGGGGACGAGATATAACTTTTTTACGGCTGTCTGCGATAAAATCGAGATTTATGTCAACGATTTTATGAGGCTCCTGTCTTTTTTCGAGACGCGGGGGGGCCGGCCGGCCGGCAAAGGGCCTTCCGTGCTTTCAAAAACGGACACAAACGCCCCCCTGTCGCAGTTTCTGACGGATTACATCTACCCGCGCGGGGCAAACAGCTTTTCGTTCTTTATCGCGGCCATGGAGCTTGCAATGCGGCTGCTGGACTACGATAAAATACGCGTCTACGATATTTCTGCTACAATAGAAAGAATAAGAGCGGACACGGCGGAAATAATCCGCGAAAACGAGGAAAACGGCGGGGACATAAGGCAGCTCCCCCAACTGCTGAAACAGCTGAGAAGCAAAAGGTTTATCAATTTCATTTACGACCCGGAGAAAAGGGAGACGGAGATTGCGGCAATCTTTTTGAAATGCATAATTCATGATGCATGATTCATAATTATTGACAAAAATTTAAGGTTCTTTTTCTTTATTAACGTATAATCAGGAAATAGAAAAGTGATGTTATTTCTTTGACAAATAATTATGAACTATGAATTTTGCATTATGAATTCATATAGTTCTTCCGTATCCGCCGCAACATAATCCGCTCCCGCTGATTGCAGCTCGAACAGGCTTCCGTAGCCGTATAATACGCCGATTGAAGCTATGCCCGCTTTTTTCGCGCCGATTATGTCGTGTTCGCGGTCGCCTGTCATTACCGCTTCGGACGGGTTTTCGATTTTTAAAGAATCAAGCGCGTATTTTATGACCTCGTATTTATCGACGCGGGAGCCGTCAAGCTCGCTGCCCGAGATAAAATCGAAATATTCGTGAAGGCCGATATTTTTCAATATCTTTTCCGAAAAAATGATTGGCTTCGAGGTCGCCAAAACGACGGTTCTGCCGCCCGCTTTAAGGCTTTTTATCAATTCCGGCACGCCGGGGTAAACGGCGCAACCATATATGCCCTTTTCCCTGTAATTTCCGCGGTAATATTCGACCGCCCTGTCCGTCTTTTCCTTTGAAAAGCCCAATATTTCAATAAACGACCGCTGCAAAGGCGGACCTAAAAATTTATAAAGGGCTTCCCTGCCGGGGACAGGCTCCCCCAGCTTTTCAAGGGCGTAGCCGATTGAGTTTATTATACCCGGCGCGGAGTTTATAATCGTGCCGTCAAGGTCAAACAAAATGTATTTAAACATGGCTCCTCCAAATCAAAATTCATGATTCATAATGCATAATTCATAATTTTTGACGAAATTTTAAATTATTATTGCAAAAACAAGTATTTATCTATATAATAATGTAAATACGATTTTTTGTCAAATAATTCATAAGAATCCGTTATAAAAAATACGAATGCTTACCCCCTTGCCTACTAATTATGAATTATGAATCATGAATTATGCATTTGAATCATGAATTGGAGGGCCTATGGAATTTAAAAAGCAGGTCGATACCCACGTCCACACGGACAACTCCCCCGACGGGCGCCATTCGCCTATGTATATGTGCGAAACGGCGGTTGATATGGGGCTGCGGGCCGTCGCGTTCACCGACCACTGCGAAATGGAGAGCTATTGCGGGGACAGGTATGACCGCTCCGTAAAGCAATCCTATTTTGAGACGGCTAAGGCGAAAAGCGCATTTTTGGGCAAGCTTCTGGTTTTGCACGGTATCGAAATGGCCAACGTCTACGCGGATGAAGCTTGCGGAAAAAATTAT
>WREG01000254.1 GCA_009779455.1 Oscillospiraceae bacterium | reverse complement strand
GAAATACACTACGCCGGAAAAGATTTACGCCGCGCTGACGGGTACGGGCGGGGAGAGCATACAAATAGATGAAGAGCTGCGGGTAAAAGCGAAAAGAAGCATTGATAAAATGATTGAGCTTGGAATTTGATAATGAACGATCTATATATCTCTGACATCATATTAAACAGAGTCGATATCGGCGATTTTTCGGCATACCCGTTTTCACTGCCCGCAATAAAAAATTTTGACAGCCTGCGGTTAAACAGCCGCGTCACATTTTTTGTCGGTGAAAACGGTACGGGAAAATCGACTTTGCTTGAAGCGGTTGCCGTCCGCTCCGGTTTCAATCCCGAGGGCGGCTCGCGGAATTTTAATTTTTCCACGATGCCCACGCATTCCGCGCTATATGAGCATATCGCCCTCGCGAGGGGCCTGAGGAAACCCCGGGACGGCTATTTTTTAAGGGCCGAAAGTTTTTACAACGTGGCGACGGAAATAGAGCGGATGGACAGGGAGCCTTCCTTCGACCGCCCCGTAAAGGTGTCCTACGGCGGGAAGTCCCTCCATGAGCAGTCCCACGGGGAAAGCTTTATATCCCTTGTCATGAACCGTTTTTTCGGGGACGGCCTGTATATTTTGGACGAGCCGGAGGCCGCGCTTTCCCCCACGCGGCAGATGACGCTGATGGTATTGATGCGGGAGCTTGAGAATCTGAACTCCCAGTTTATCATCGCCACCCATTCGCCCATACTTATGGCCTATCCCGGCGCGGAAATTTACGTTTTTTCGGAGGGGGATATCGCGCTTACTCCGTATAAAGAAACGGAGCATTACACGGTGACAAAGCAGTTTATCAACAATCCTGACGGGATGCTGAAGCATTTAATATAGTTATAATTTTAGGGATTTTAAAATCATGGCGAATATTATTATAACCGAGCCTTTGAGCGCGGAAGAAAAAATTGATTTAATGCGGGAAGACTCCCTCTACGATGTGGCGGACGACGATATCGGTTTCGGCCCGGAGCTTGCCGGTATTAAAAATGAAATCAAAGCGAAGCCCGGCCCGCCGAAGGTGCCTAAGGTGTTTATTTCCAATAACTGCGTATTCAACTGCGCTTATTGCTGCTGCCGGGCAGGCCGCGAGGATAAGCGGCGGTATGAAAACACGCCGATGGAAATGGCGGAGGCGTCGGTGAACATGGCAAAGGCAAGCGGCCACGGGGTGTTTATCTCCTCCGCCATATGCAGGAACGCCGACTATACCGAGGAGCTGATAATCGAAACGCTAAAGCATATCCGCACGGATTTCGGTTATAACGGATATCTGCACGCCAAAATCATGCCGGGAGCCGACCCTGAGCTTATCCGCCGGGCGGGCCTGTACGCCAGCCGTTTGAGCATAAACATCGAGGTTGCGAACAGCGAAGGGTATAAAAAAATAGCGAGAAACAAAACCCGCGAGAATATCTTGACGCCTATGGGGCAGATTCATCAATTTATAAAATCGGCGAAGGACGACAGGAGCCGTTTCCAATACGCCCCCCGGTTCGCCACGTCCCAGACGACCCAATTAATGGCGGGAAGCACGGGGGAAAGCGACTATGATATTTTGAGGCTTTCCAAAGCGCTGTATCAAAAATACGACCTGAGCCGCGTGTATTACCCGTCTTTTCAATATCAGCATCAGGCCGAAGGCTATGACCTGCCCCTTGTCTCCACGCCGGGGTGGCGCATGAAGCGGCTTTACCAAGCCGACCGTCTTATGCAGATCTACGGCTTCGCGCCGGAGGAAATCGCCCCGGATTCGGAGCCGAACCTGACTTCGGATATCGACCCGAAAGCGGCGTGGGCATTGAGGCATATCCATCTTTACCCTGTCGAGGCCAACACCGCCGATTACGAAACCCTGCTGCGCGTCCCCGGCATAGGAACCGTTTACGCGCAGCGGATTATCAAGGCGCGGAAATATTGCAAAATTACCCATGACGTATTAACGGCGCTGGGCGTGTCATTAAAAAGAAGCAGGCACTTTATTACCTGCTGCGGGAAATTCGAGGGCGAGAAAAGCGGGGATTTGGATGTGCTGCGCGGGCTGGTCGCCACGCCGCTGGAGGATGATTTGCAAGAAAATGTTGATTTAGTTTATTCTGATAAAATTGAAGATGATTTATAAAAAATAACAGCGGTTTTTTAATGTTTGCCGCTGAAAAAGATGCGAGATATTATATCCCGCTTACAGCTTCATTCCATTTTGTTTTATGCTGGAACTTTATTGTGTCGTCGTTTTTCATGCATTCCACATAGAAATCTATGAATTCAGCGGGATCGCTAAGCAAACGCAAGTAATATTTTAATGTTGCATATACACCGTTGACAATCACCTGACAGCCGTGTATATGCGCAATGCGTTCTATTTCGGCATTTATGCCCTTCCAGTCCGCACTATCCATATTAGCGGTTGTGAGCAAATAATATCTGTCCGTATTGTGGATTTTAAATTTTTCGTATGCGTCCGTAACAAGCCCTTTTGAAATTGGTATGCCGTGTTTTATTTCTGCCCCCTCAAAAGTAGAGCCGTCGGCGTTGCTTATGTCAATATCGCCGATACGCCCCGATTGGGCATCAGCGGAATTATGATTCTCAAGCGGACACAAAACCTTGTCTCTATAACGCGCGACTTGCGGCATCATGCATTGATATGCGGCATATACCGCCAATGCAGGCAAACGCGAAGCCCCCGAAGCATTCTTGTAATTCGCGGTGAAATGTTTTTCGAACAGAGCAACAATCGCCGCAATAGACAGGCTGTGCGGTTTTGCAAGCTCAACTTTCGAGCTGTCGCGCTGTTTTATCAGCAATATGAACATATAGCATAATGCGTCAGCAGGGTTTTCGCCATTTGTCTGCACTTTGTCTATAACGTTAAGAAACGCCGCTTTTGCCTTGTTATCCGTAAAATTCGCCGTATATTGCAAAGTGTACGGCTCATTCTTCTCAAGAGAGCGCGTCAGCCAGCCCGATT
>WREG01000253.1 GCA_009779455.1 Oscillospiraceae bacterium | reverse complement strand
ACCGCAGTTTCGGAAGCTGTATATACCTCAAGCCCTTATCTGGGGGCGTTTTTGCCTTATGCGCCGCTTCAGCATCTGATTTTGCGCGAAACAGGGCCGCTGGTGATGACCAGCGCAAACATATCCTCTTTGCCGATTATTTGCGACGACAGCGAGATGCTGCGGTTTTTAGAAAACAATGAAAAATTAAGCGGGGTTTTACTGCATAACCGCAATATGCTTCGGCGGCTTGACGATTCGGTAGCGGAGGTTGTGCTGAATAAACCTCATATAATCCGCAGGGCGCGGGGCTATGTCCCGAAAACAATACAAATTAAACCTGACAAGCAGTCAATATTGGCAAAGCCAATATCTATATTGGCTTTGGGCGCCCAGGAAAAAAACACGGTCTGCCTGTACCGTGACGGGTACGCTTACGTTTCGGCTGAAGTCGGCGATTTAAACAATCTTGAAACGGAAGCCGTTTTCCGCGATACCATAGCCGATATGCGCGAACTGCTGCGGATAAAACCGGATTTGGCCGTATGCGACCTGCATCCGGGATACGCTTCGGTAAAATACGCGGAGGAGTTGGGAATACCGGTATTAAAGGTGCAGCACCATCACGCGCATATCGCCTCGGTTATGGCGGAACACGGCCTGACGGAGCCTGTGATAGGCATCGCTTTCGACGGCACGGGCTACGGCGCGGACGGCACGGTATGGGGCGGGGAATTTTTAATAGCGTCGCCCGAAGGCTTTACCCGCGCGGGGCATATCAAACCCGCCGCTTTTTTGGGTTCGGACGAATCGGTAAAGCAAGGCCGGATAAGCGCCGCCTGTATGCTGTACGACGCGGGGATAGGCTCGCCCGATGATAAAACGGCTATTATTTACGCTGCGCTTTCCAGAGGGATAAACACCGTCCGCTCCTCAAGCATGGGCAGGGTGTTCGACGCGGTCAGCTCCATTTTGGATATTTGTCACGAATCTGAATACAGCGGCCAATGCGCCGTAGAACTGGAAAACGCTGCAGCGGAATATCTGCCGGACGGCAACGGGAATCCGGAACCTTTCCCTTATGATATAAAAGAAGAGGGCGGACAGGCAATCATAGATTTAACGCCTTGCATTAAAGAAATTTACAGGCTTTATAACAACGGTGAGAACAAAAACGCTTTGGCATGGAGGTTTCATATAACCGTATGCGGTTTTATTGTTGAGGTTTGCGAAAAAATCGCGAAAAAAACGGGGGTTTATAGAGTTGCTTTAAGCGGCGGCGTATTCCAAAATCGCATATTAACGGAAAACACATTCCCCGCGCTCCAAAAAGCGGGATTTGCCGTATACCGCAATGTTTCAGTCCCCGCAGGGGACGGCGGGATATCTTTGGGACAGGTTTATATAGGCATGAATAATGCATAATTTAATAAGGACGGATCATTACAATGCAAAATAAGTACGAACATATCCTGCTGCCGGTGGTAGCCCTCCGCGGGATCGTAATTTTCCCCGGGATGACGCTTCATTTCGATGTCAGCAGAAAAAACGCTATATCGGCGCTGAAAAATGCGCTTGCCGAAAACAAACCGGTGTTTCTGACCTGCCAGAAGGATCCGACGGAAGAAGACCCTGCCTTCCCCGGCCTTTACGCTTTCGGTGTGGCGGCTGAGGTAAGGCAGGTTATAAGAATCCAGGGCAGCAACAACGTCCGCGCCGTGGTTGAGGGCAGGTTCCGCGCCGCGATGCGCGAAACCGCGTCCGCAAGGCCGTTTATGTCCGCATTTATCGAAAGATGCGAAGAAAAGCCGGTAAAGCCGTCCGAGGCCGGGTACGAAAAAGCCCTTATACGCGAGTCGCTGGCGCTGTTTGAAGAATACCACAGCGTATCGCCCCGCATGGCGTCCTCCGAAATAAAATTTACCGCCGCCGGCGTCAGCGCGGCGGGCGCGCTCAGCGACAGCGTTTCGTCGGTAATACCCCTGCCTCCGGACACAAAACAAAAGCTTCTCGCGGAGCTTAACCCCCTGAAGCGCCTCGAAAAGCTTTCCGTCATACTGTCGGAAGAAATAGAAATAATGCTTATAGAGGGTGATATCCGCCGCAAAGTGCAGGAGCAGATGGAAAAAAACCAAAAAGAATATTATCTGCGCGAGCAGATGAAAATAATTTCCGAGGAGATGGGCGAGGACGATTATTACGATGACGAAATCGACGAATATGAGCGGAAAATAAAAAAGAGCAAAATGCCCGATTCCAATAAGGAAAAATTGTTTGAAGAGGTCAAAAAACTTGAAAAAATACACCCTCATTCCCCCGAAAACGGCGGGATACTGACATATCTGGACACCTGCCTTTCCCTGCCTTGGGGGAAATACACAAAAGACAGGCTTAATCTGCAAAATGCGAAAAAGACGCTCGAACGCGACCACTACGGTCTGGAGGACGTCAAGGAGCGCATAATCGAGATGCTGGCGGCGCGCGCCATAGCCCCCGGCATAAAAGGCCAGATTATCTGCCTTGCCGGGCCGCCGGGGGTGGGCAAAACCTCCGTGGCCCGTTCCGTCGCAAAGGCGATGGGAAGAAAATACGAGCGGATATCCTTGGGCGGCGTTCGTGACGAGGCGGAGATACGCGGCCACAGGCGAACATACTTGGGGGCGATACCCGGCAGGATAATACACGCCGTAAAATCCGCGAAAACAGCGAACCCCCTAATTTTGCTGGACGAGGTGGACAAGCTCTGCGGCGATTTCAGGGGCGACCCGGCGGCGGCCCTGCTTGAAGCCCTTGACGGTGAGCAGAATGTTTCGTTTTGCGACCATTATCTAGAAATCCCCTTTGATTTGAGCAAGGTTCTGTTCATAACCACGGCGAACGACAAATACTCCATCCCCGCGCCCCTTTTGGACAGGATGGAAGTGATTGAGCTTTACAGCTACACCGCCGAGGAAAAATTCAACATCGCGAAAAAGCACCTTATGCCCAAACAGCTCAAAGAACACGGCCTTACAAAGAAAAACATAAAAATAGCCGACGATGCCGTT
>WREG01000252.1 GCA_009779455.1 Oscillospiraceae bacterium | reverse complement strand
TCCCTTGATTTCATTATACTGCACGGCACCTGCGCCCATCTCATGACCGACGCGCTGCGGCGCGGCAATGTGCCTGTAATGAGCGGGCCTTTCCTGTCGGAACGGAGCAAGCCGGAATTACGCGAGCTGACGCCCGCTTCGCCGGGCATTTTAAACAAAGCGGGCATAAAAATTTCCATAGTCACCGACCACCCGGTCATACCCGTCCAATATTTGCCCCTGTGCGCGGGGCTGGCCGCAAGGGAAGGGATGGACCATTACGAAGCGTTGAAAGCGATCACTATAAACGCGGCGGAATTGGCGGGGGTATCGGACAGGGTCGGGTCAATTGCCGTGGGGAAAGACGCAGATTTTGCCCTCTTTAAAGACGACCCGCTAACGCTTGCGGCAAAGCCGCGGATGGTATTCGTAAACGGCAATTTAATTTCAATGCAGAATTAAGAATACAAGAAAGGACGAAATGTATAAATGGAATGGTACGAAATCCCGCTGAGGCTGGGGCTCGCTATGCTGTTCGGCCTTATCATCGGCATGGAGCGCGAACACCATCACAGGCCGGCGGGCATCAAAACGCATATAATGGTATGCATGGGCGCCGCCTTGGTGTCTTTGATCCAGCTGAAAATGATAGACGAAATTATTTTAAAAATAGCGGCGGATTCCACCCTTGAGGCGATTTTAAAAACAGATTACGGACGCCTCGGCGCACAGGTCATAAGCGGCATAGGCTTTTTGGGCGCCGGCACCATTTTGCGGTCAAAGGGTTCAATCAAAGGCCTTACAACAGCTTCGACACTTTGGGTGATTGCCTGCGTAGGCCTCGCCGTCGGCATGGGCTATTATTACATAAGCAGCGTGACGGTGGGTTTCATCGCGCTTGCGCTTATTTGCATGAGGGCAGTACAGCGCATCGTGCTGAAAATGAAGGGAAAGCAAAGGTTTTCAATCGTCACGCAAAGCAAGCGGGAGGCGATGAATTACATAAATGAATATTGCGCCACGCGGGGCATTCAAATATTGAATATAAAGCTGTTGGATACGCCGGTCTCGAATTCCGACCTTGAAATCCCCGGAAAACTTATTTATACCTTCGGCTACGAGGTCACCCTGCCGAGAACCATAAAGCTTAAAACTATCATCAACGACCTTCAAATGGAGGAAAGCGTCATCAGCGTTACATATCCGTCTGAGAATATTAATGATTGAGTGGGTATAAATGAGAGAATTAAAAGCGGAATTAATCACAAAAGCCGTGCGGGACATGGTCATTGATGCCAATATATGCCTGCCTGCCGATTTGGAAGCCCGCATTGTTTCGGCGGCGGGCAATGAAACCGGGGAACTGCCGAAAAGCGTCATGGGCGACCTTGTCAAAAACCTTGACGCCGCACGGGAATTGAATATCCCCGTCTGCCAGGATACGGGGCTTGTTGTGGTTTTTGCCGAAATCGGGCAGGAGTTGCATATAACGGGCGGCGGGTTTGACGAAGCGGTGAACGAGGGCGTTCGGCAGGGGTATAAAGAGGGGTTTTTGCGGAAATCCGTCGTTGCGGACCCTTTGCGGCGCGTCAACACGGAAGACAACTCCCCCGCTGTCATCCATGCCGCGATAACGGGCGGCGACAGGCTGAAACTGACGGTTTCCCCAAAAGGCTTCGGCAGCGAAAACATGAGCGCCCTTAAAATGATGCTTCCGACGGCAAATAAAGGCGATATCACGGAATTTGTGCTTGAAACCGTCAAAAAAGCCGGGGCGAACCCCTGCCCGCCCGTGGTTTTGGGCGTCGGCATCGGCGGGGATTTCGAATATTCCGCCATCCTCGCGAAAAAAGCCCTCTGCCGCAGCGTTTCGGAGCGGAACGGCGATAAATTTTACGCGGATTTTGAAATTGAGCTGCTAAACAAAATAAATGAGCTGAATATAGGCCCGCAGGGTTTCGGCGGCAAAACGACCGCCCTCGCGGTAAACATAGAGGCAGCCCCGACGCATATCGCGGGGCTGCCTGTAGCAGTTAATATCGGATGCCATGTCACTAGGCACAAATCAATAATAATCTGAATCCTGTATCATGAATCAGCCTTTCCACGTCTCCGGCGTACCGCACCAGTCGTCCGGCGGCTCGGGGAGGAACCTCCAGCTGTAGTCGGTGTCGTTCCAGCCCTCTTTGTAGCGGGTTATGCCGAAATCCTTGAAATCAAAATAAAGCTTTTCGTTCTCAGCCTGCCACTGCTCCATCGGCAGCAGCCAGCTGAACTCGCCCACGCGGTTGCAGCCCTTCCAGAAGCGCCAGCTGAGCTGCGAGCGCATCACATGCTGTTTATATGTCTCCGGCCCGTTGCCGACAATGTCGTCGCCTGCCAGTTCAATGGCCTTTTCCCACAGCTTGTCGGCGTATTGAATCTTATTGGGCTTCATGTTCAGTATATCTTTGTCTGTAGGGGAATTGAAAATGCCCATCTTGCGGTGCGGCACCTTTTTGCCCGCGCATTCGATAGTCACATTTATGAATTCGCGCATATACTGCCAGCCGTCGCCGTAATACGCTTTTAAGAAGCCGCTCATCTCCGCGTCGTAATCGATGTCGGGGTTGAAAAGCAGACGCGAAATGAGATAGCCGCGCAGCTGGGCGAATTCACTGTTGCATTCGTGGGAATTATAGTTGCCTTCCTCATAAACTCCTTTTGCGTTATATTTTACGAAGAACTGTATGTTCTTCTGCAGTACGCCGAAGTTCGGGAATATGCAGTTGTAATGGCCGTAATCGGTGGTGTAGTCCCATATGTAAAGATGGTTGCAGATTTCGCTCCACGCTTTTATGTCCTTGGCGAAAGCGCCGTTGAAATAATTGCATTTTGGGTCGTCCAGCGAGTGGGCGAAACAGCATTCGATGGAGCAGAGCCTTACGATGACGTTCGGCAGGGGCTTCACAAGCTTGGGCGGGGTGCGGGTGTACTGATAAGCGAAAGTGTCTATAAGGGCGTCGGGGTAGTCCTCCGCGATGTCCGCCGCCACGGCGTTGACAAAGCG
>WREG01000251.1 GCA_009779455.1 Oscillospiraceae bacterium | reverse complement strand
CGACATAAAATTAAACCAGCTGATTTGCTCATACCTCAAAAATAACGGCTATGACGCAAAAGGCGTACACGACGCGAGGAACGCCTATGACCTGATTTATACTTTGCAGTATAAATTAATTATTACGGACATCATGCTGCCGGGAACCGACGGCTTTGAATTGGCTGAAACCGTCCGCAACATGAGCCAAACGGTTCCCATCCTCATTATAACGGCCCGCGGCGATTTTACGTCAAAGGAAAAAGGGTTCCGTCTCGGCATTGATGACTATATGGTCAAACCTTTTATTATGGATGAGCTTATATTGCGGGTGAGCGCCCTGCTGCGCCGCGCGAATATCGTCAATGAAAAAAAGCTGGCCGTAGGCAGCCTTGTAATGGACGCGGACGCCATAAGCGTAAAATTAAACGGGATCAACGTACGGGTGACGGTAAGGGAGTTTAACATACTCTTTAAGTTTTTGTCTTATCCGAACAAAACTTTTTCGCGCCAGCAGCTTATGGATGAATTCTGGGACATAGAAAGCGACACCTGCCTTAGAGCCGTGGATGTATATATTAACAGGCTGCGGGGCAAATTTTCCGGCTGCGGCGATTTTAAAATCGAAACCATACAGGGATTGGGGTACAAGGCTGTTTTATTGTAAACAAAAAAGAGGGGTTCCCGTTGGCCGGCATACTAATCGCGGAGGGCGGCGTTAAAATGAGGAAAAAAGAAAAAAAGGTTTTTAAGCGCAGCATATTTTCGTTGTGGGATTATTTTATGTTCTTTGTCCTTATATCCTTCCTGCTCACCTGTTCTTTTTATCTGTTTTTTAAAACGCTGGATATAGATTTTGATATAAACATCCGCCGAAGCGCCATTTTCACTTTTGTAAATATATTTTTTTTGAGCCTGCTTTTTGCGATTATTGACGGGATACGCCAAAAATTTATGGTGGAGCGACCGGTAAAGCGTATTTTGGAGGCAACCCGCCAGCTGACAAAAGGGGATTTTACCGTAAGGATTAAACCGATCAACAGAACCGACCGCATGAACGAATTTGACGCCATTATAGAGGATTTTAATAAAATGGCCGAAGAATTGGGGGGCATGGAAACCCTGCGGGCTGATTTCGTCGCGAACGTATCGCATGAAATCAAGACGCCCCTCGCCATAATTCAAAATTACGCGGCGGCGTTGCAGAAAACGGATATATCCCCGGAGCAAAGGGACGAATATACAGGCACAATAATAACGGCGTCCGAAAAACTGAGCACTCTTATAACAAACATTCTAAAACTTTCCAAATTAGAAAATCAAAAAATTGTCCCGAAACCTGAAGAATATGACCTGTGCGCACAGCTTGCCGAATGCGCGCTGTCATTTGAAGAGATGTGGGAAAAGAAAAGCATCGCTTTTAAAGCCGAAATGGACGATAAGGCGGTAATATTTGCCGACAAGGATATGCTCGATATGGTATGGAACAACTTGTTGTCCAACGCTTTTAAGTTTTGCGAACCGGGAGACACGGTCACGCTGTCGCAGGCCTCCGATGGGGATACCGTTTCCGTTTCCGTTTCGGATACGGGCTGCGGCATAAGCGAAATCGCCCTGCCCCGGGTTTTTGATAAATTTTATCAGGGCGACACTTCCCATTCCCAGGAAGGCAACGGCTTGGGGCTGGCGCTTGTTCATCGCGTCGTCGAGCTTTTAGGCGGGCATATTTCCGCGCACAGCATCCCCGGGGAAGGCAGTGTTTTTACCGTTTGCCTTAATATTCGCCAGTAAAAAACAGACAAACCAGTTTTGCAGGTTAAAAAGGCATTATGCTTTTTTTGACTTGAATTCGGTTTGCCCGTTTGCTATAATAAAATATATAACATATTTAATTATCGGGAGACGTTATTATGAATTTTTTCAAACGCATTGGCGCCGCATTTCACTCCAGGACAGGCGCGTATATTTTTTATTCGCTCACGGTATTGGCATTCGCCATGCTCCGCAGCGCTAAATGGGCCTATTGGTTCATAGCGGAAATGTACCCTTTGGGCGATAAATTCGTCCCGACACTTTTTGCGGTGATCGGCATATGTGCCGCTGCTACGGTTGCCTTTCTGATTATGGGCAAAAGAATCAAAAGCCGCGCTTTGCGGGCTGCCCATACGGTAATTTGCGTGCTGGCCGGAATAATGTTCGGCTATACGGTTGTCCTCTCGTTCGGCCTGGACAATGGTTTCCAGCTAAACAGCATCCTGACCGGAATCAGCAATCTGCTGTCAATTCTGCTGCCCATAGCCGTTGCGCTCGCGCTGCCTCTCCCGTTCGCGGTTTTTCGTAAACATAAAAACGCGGCCCGCGCTTCCCTGGCGATGCTGGCCATAGTACCCGCAGCTTTTCTCGTATACAACTTTGTTATCAGCCCGCTCGTTTATTCCCGCATGAGCTTTACCCCGTCACGGGAACCCGAAGCGGCCGTTGCCGAAAAGCATTCAATCGCCGATTACAAAATTCTTTACGGCAAGGATGCGTCTCCGGCGGAGACCAACGCGGCTGAAATTTTGGCAGGCTGCCTCAAACAGATTACCGGCATGGATTATAAAGCCGAGCAGGCTGAACCGACCGGAACAAAGGAGATATTAATCGGGCAGATCAGCGGCTTGGATACTTCCGGGCTGGGCGAAGAGGGTTATATCATTGAACCCGAGGGCGATACGATCCTCATTTCCGGCGGCCGCCCCCGGGGCACGCTCTACGGCGTGTTTCATTTTTTGGAGAATTATTTCGGCTTCCGCCGGTACACCAGGGATCTGTATGTAATCCCAGAAGCCGCGGCGGAGATCGCTGAGGTTGTTGCCGAAAAATACGTGCCCCCTATGGAATACCGCCAGACAGAATGGCTTACCCGCGTGATTAACGACGATTACAGCTTCAGGGTAGCAAACAGGATCAACGACAATGTGTCCAGCGGTGATTATCCTCCGGAATGGGGCGGCTCTATAGGCTACTACGGGCCTTTCTGCCACACGTTTACCTCCTGGCTTTTACCCGCGAACGAGTATTTCGAGAAACACCCCGAATGGT
>WREG01000250.1 GCA_009779455.1 Oscillospiraceae bacterium | reverse complement strand
AGCGTAATACAGCACCATTATCATAGGGGCGATAATGAAAATTGCCGACCATAATATGTGGGGGGAAGCGACGAGTTTCCCCATTAAACTTTGCTTAGTTTTCAAATTTGGTTCCCCTTGCAAGTTTTAATTCATGATTCATAATGCATAATTCATGATTTTTGTAACATCTGGATATCATAATTCATTTCGCACTTGATATTTATTTGCAATAAAGAATGAAGATTTAAATCCTCTTCAGTAATTATGAATTATGCATTATGAATCATGAATTTTCAGAGAGCTCATCAAACTCCTCGCTGAACGAGCTGTAGTCCCCGTACATCCCCGAATATTCGGACTTTTTCATTATATGTATGGCGTCGGGGTCGATGGAAAGGCCTATATTGTCCCCGGCCGCCTGAAAATCCGTGGTCTGGATCATCCACTTAAAGCCTTTGATATCTACGATAATCTCGTAATACACGCCTTTGAACGTGACGGAGGTCACCTCGCCCCGTATCATGCCGTTTTCAGGCGCGACTACGTCTACATCCTCGGGCCGTATCACCACATCCACTTCTTCGTCTACGGCGAAGCCTTTGTCAAGGCAGCGGAATTTCTTGCCCGCAAGTTCCACCATAAAATCCCGGCGCATTATGCCCTCGACTATGTTGCTTTCGCCGATAAAATCAGCGACAAAGGCATTTTTCGGTTCGTTGTAGACGTCCAGGGGCGTCCCTATCTGCTGTATAACGCCGTTGTCCATTACTACGATGGTGTCGGACATGGAAAGAGCTTCCTCCTGGTCGTGGGTTACGTATATAAAGGTGATGCCTAGGCCCTGCTGGATTTTTTTCAGTTCCCCCTGCATATCCTTCCGCAGCTTTAAATCAAGGGCGCCCAAAGGCTCGTCAAGAAGCAGCACGCGGGGCTTTACGGCAAGCGCGCGCGCTATTGCGACCCTCTGCTGCTGCCCGCCTGAAAGGGAATTCACGTTGCGCTTGTTGAAGCCTACGAGGTTTACAAGCTCCAGCATCTCGTTTGCCGTTTCTTTTATTTTGCTTTCGGAAAGCTTTTTAAGCCGCAGGCCGAATACTACGTTTTCGTATACGTTAAGATGCGGAAAAAGCGCGTAACGCTGAAAAATGGTGTTTACCTGCCTCTTGTGAGGCGGCACACCACCCATTTTCTTGCCCTCAAACAACACCTCGCCGCTGTCAGGCTCAAGGAAGCCGCCGATTATGCGGAGCGTGGTTGTCTTTCCGCAGCCTGAAGGCCCTAAAAGGGTGATAAACTCCCTGTCGCGGATGTAAAGGCTTATATTGTTAAGTATTAAATTGTCGTCAAAGGAAACGGAGATATTTTTTAAATCAATTATCACTTTATTTTCCAATTATTCAACCTCCTTCAACAATCCGGTTTTTATGCTGTCAGCAAATTCCCCCGTTTTACAGTGAATATTACTATAATACTAAATCACCCGTTTGTCAATATATTTTGAAAAACTATTGATATTATTTTTATTTTGTTATACAATATCTTACGTCAAAGACATAAAATTATATTTATTGAGGTTTGTTTATGAAAAAGTTTAAATTTTTAGCGTTATTTTTGTTGTTTGTGCCTATATTAGGCATATTCGGAAGCTGCGGCAATAAGAAACCTGAAGAGACGGGCACAAGCAATACCGTTAATGCCGCCACCCCCGGCGAAAATCCGGTCGCTACCATTGAAATGGAGGACGGCGGCATAATCAAAATCGAGCTTTACCCCGGCGTCGCGCCCAATACGGTCAACAATTTCATCAGCCTAGCCAACAAAGGCTTTTATGACGGCACCATCTTCCACAGGGTATCGCCCACTTTCATGATCCAGGGCGGCGACCCCGAAGGCGATGGTACGGGCGGCCCTGGGTATTCTATCAAAGGCGAGTTTACGAACAACGATTTTAAAAATGATTTATCCCATAAACGCGGGGTCATATCAATGGGCAGAAGGTCAGGCATGAACGATTCGGCCGGCTGCCAGTTCTTCATTTGCGTGGTTGACGCCTCCAGAAGCTTGGACGGCGATTACGCTTCGTTCGGCAAGGTCATAGAAGGCATGGACGCAGTCGATAAGATTGCCGCCGCTCCCGGGACTAAGCTGGACAGCTCTACGGTAAAACCTAAAGAAGAACAAAAGATGAAAAAAGTTACCGTTGATACCTTCGGAACCTCCTATCCGGAGCCGGAAACTATAAAAAGATAGGATTTCTTAAAATTTTAAAATGAATTTTATTGAAACCCTATTGACATCCGCAAAAATAATATATATAATATCGTGGTGCCGTCATTCCGCTTAGGGATGACGCAACACGGGCCTTTAGCTCAGTTGGTTAGAGCAACCGGCTCATAACCGGTTGGTCCGGGGTTCGAGTCCCTGAAGGCCCACCAATACTATCCGAAGGCGAACCCTGATAATCGTTATGATTGTCGGGGTTTTCCTTTTGTGCAAGCATTTCCTTTATCTCGTCAAAGGTTACGCATATCTCGCCGTCCTTGTAGTTAAGGATTATCAGCATTTTATCGTTGTAGACATGAACGCTGTTGAGAAACATATCAATCATTTTTCGTTTTTGCTCCTCATAATCAAATTCAGTCAGTCGGAAACGGCAAATAAAACACTTGATTTGCTCCTTGCTGATTATCGGGCGTTCGATACGCTCTTTTGATATGCTGATTATAAGCGATTCTTTTTCCTGCTCTAATTTCAAAAGGGTATCTTTTGTCGTGGCGGTGATTATGCCCTGTTTGAGAGCGTTTATCATATTTTCAATCTCTTTTTCAGTCTTTGTAAGCTGACTTTCAAGCGAGGGCAGAGAGGCGTTTTTCTTGGTTTGTATATCAAAGCAAGCGTCCACGATTTCATTTACAATCGGGGCGTTGTCGAGCATTTGCAAAATATAATCAATCACGGTGGATTCCACAAAGGATTTGTTCACGCGCTTTTTATCGCAGGGCTTCATTTTATTGGCGGCATGACAATGATAATAACGGTGTTTTATTCCTGTTCTGCTTGTACCGCTCACACCTTGCATTAGTT
>WREG01000249.1 GCA_009779455.1 Oscillospiraceae bacterium | reverse complement strand
TAAACTTCATGTTTTCCCGAAGCTCTGCCGGCACGCTTTCATACAGGGGCAGCACGACGCGGCATCCTATAAGCCTTTTGCGTAAAGCCTGCGGCAGCGAACCCGCAACGTCCGCCAGCCCGCCGCTGGCAATAAAAGGCCGCGCCTCGCTGGCGGCATATAACACTTTCATGTAACTTCAACCCCGTTTCTTTTTTAATGCAGAATTCATAATGCAGAATTTATGGCGGGAAGTCAGATAAATTTTTTCTAACTTTTACCGCCCGGCCAAATATAAAAAAAATTCTATAATTAAAAACTATAAATTTGAATGTTTTATATATTGCGACCGTGAAATTAATTTTTCGATGAAAATTTAAACGCGACATTAATTCTGCATTCTGCATTCTGCATTCAAATAACAATCCCTTTCCCCACATAAATGGGGTAGTCTTCCGCGCCTGATATGGTTTTCCTGGGCTTTACGGTAACATCCTTATCCATAATAGCGCAGTTTATAACCGCCCCTTCGCCTATGAACCCGCCCTGCATTACAACGGAATTTTTTACTACGGCATCCTTCGCGACCTTGACGCCCCTGAAAAGCACGCTGTTTTCGACTTCGCCGTCGATGATGCAGCCGTCGGCGACAAGGGAATTCTTTATGTCGCAGTTTATGCCGTAAATGACGGGCATATCGTCGCGTACCTTTGTAAGCACCGGACGCTCCGGCAGGAAAAGGCAGCTGCGCGTCTCTTTTTCCAGCAGGGACAAACTGATATCGTAATACGCCTGGAGGCCGTCAACCACATAGCTGCGTTCGGGGACGGGATAGCCGTATATACGAAGCCTTCTCACGTTTTTTTGTATTATGTCATGCTCAAACGACGTGTAATTCAAACTCGCGGCTTCGTTTATAAGACGTTCAAGCAGAGCCTTCCGCATAACGAATGTATTTAAAGAATAATTAACCTTTTTATCGGTTTGGGGCGATATTGCGGCCTTTTTCAGCCGCCCGTCCTCTTCACTGTCGAAGGTTATAAGATTATCGAGCTTTGGCGGAACGCCTTTCGTGTATGTCAGGGTTATATCAGCGTTTTTTTCGATATGGCAGTCTGCCAGCTTCCCATAATCCATCGTTGAAACCACGTTGCAGTCGGCGATTATGACATATTCGGCGTCAAATGAAGAAAGGAAGCGCAGCCCGCTTTTAAGCGCACCCAGCCGGTTTTCCCCCGCGCCCATTGCCTGGTTGTCAAAAGGCGGGAGCAGGAACAGTCCGCCGGTTTTTCTCGACAGATCCCAGGGCTTTCCGTGGCTCAAATGATCCATAAGGGACTGGAAGTTGCTTTTCGTTATGACGCCTACCTTTGTTATCCCGCAGTTTACCATATTGGAAAGGGGGAAATCGATAAGGCGGTATCTGCCGCCGAAAGGCACGGAGCCCATCGTCCTCAAAGCGGTCAGCTCCGGCAGGCAGCCGTCGTAGCCGTTGGAATAAATAACGCCTAAAATATTGCCCGCGTTCATTTTGTTTCCCCTCCTTTTAAATCTGCGTCTATCATGGATTTCGGGAGGACTTTTGCCTTTTTCCCTATCGTCAGATCGCAGCCGACCACCGCGACGCCCCAGTCTTCAAGATTTTTGCTGTTTTCGGGGCTTTCGCCTATTTTGGCGCCGTTTTCGACGACGGCGTTCTCCGCTATTATTGAATATTCGACGGACGCCCCCGATTTTATCACAGCGCCGGGCATTATTATCGAATATTTGACTTTCGCGCCTTTTTCTATGTCCACGTTTGAAAATATGACGGAATAATCAACGGAGCCGTCTATTTCGCAGCCCGCCGAAACGATGGAGTTCTGCACGTCCGCGCTGCCGGAGATGTAATGGGGCGGATGCGCGGCGTTTTTCGCGTATATCTTCCATGAATTGTCCGACAGGTCGATGTTTGCTTTCGGGTTCAGCAGGTCGAGGTTGGCTTCCCACAGGCTGTCTATGGTGCCGACGTCCTTCCAATACCCGCCGAAAGGATATGCAAACATACGCTCGCCGTTTTTGTGCATGGAGGGGATGACGTCTTTGCCGAAATCGTTTGACGAGCCTTTTGTTTCCGCGTCCTTTACCAAATATTTGCGAAGCTTTTCCCATGTGAATATATAAACGCCCATAGAAGCTTTATTGCTCCGTGGTTTTTTCGGTTTTTCCTCAAATGAGTTTATTGAATAATCCTCATTTGTTATCATAAGCCCGAAACGGGAGGCTTCTTCAATGGGTACCTCGAGCATTGCGATCGTGCAGTCCGCTTTTTTCTCTTTATGGAAATAAAGCATTTTTCGGTAATCCATCTTGTAGATATGGTCGCCGGAAAGCACCGCAACATATTCGGGGGAGTAGCGGTCGATAAAATTTATGTTCTGATATATTGCGTTGGCCGTGCCTTTGTACCATTCGGTTCCCCGTATCTTTTGATAAGGGGACAGAATATGCACCCCGCCGTCAGCCCTGTCCAGATCCCAGGGCTGGCCGTTGCCGATGTAATTGTTAAGCTCAAGGGGCTGGTACTGGGTCATGACGCCCACCGTGTCAAGCCCCGAATTCACGCAGTTCGACAAAGTGAAATCTATAATGCGGTATTTGCCGCCGTAGGGCACGGCGGGCTTCGCCATATCCTTTGTCAGTATGCCGAGCCGCGACCCCTGCCCGCCGGCAAGGAGCATTGCGATGCAGTCTTTTTTGATTGCCAAATATATCAAACCCCTTCTTTTTGAGTTGAGAGTTGAGAATTATTTTTTTGTGACGCGTATTCTTAAAGTCAAATTTCTCTCCACTCTCAATTCTCAACTCTCAACTTCATATAAATCGTAGAAAGCGGCGGCAAAACCAAGGCTACACTCTGCTCCTGCCCGTGGGACGGCACATTTTCCGTTTTATATATCCTTTTTTTAGATATCCCGTTCCCGCCGTAAATTTTTAAATCTGAATTGAACACGATTTCATACGTTCCCTTTTCCGGCATTCCCATGCGGTAATTTTCGCGCTTTGCATTGGTAAAATTGCAGACGGCAATAATGGCGTCTCCTTTTTCGCCC
>WREG01000248.1 GCA_009779455.1 Oscillospiraceae bacterium | reverse complement strand
GGCTGCGAAAGCCCCGTGCCGTTGGTGATCAAGACTAATCCCGCATCACGGGTTATTTCAGTACGAATACGGCCGGCTTTTTCCAGGGCTTGGGGAAAAAAGGCGGAAAGGGAAGACTCGCCGTTTCCGGAAAAACAAATATCTTTAACGGGTATATTACGTTCGGTGACAGCCGTTAAAACCGACCGCAGATCCTCCTCCATTTGCTTAATTGAAAAAACAGCGTCAGTTGAAAACGGAAACACTTCGCAATAGGGGCAGTCAAACGAACATTGTTTACGGTCGGGAAAAAGGTTTATCCCTACGGAAAGGCCGCCGGCGCGCCTGGAATATACGGGGTATACCAAAACGCCTTTTTCACGCTCACGGCGGTTTTTAACGGATTCGGCAGGGGGATGATTCATGGTTTTCACTATGGCCGTAAAACCCGTAAAAGTCAATTTGCCCCGTATCATTGAAATATTTTTCAATATAGCCTATAATCCATAGTATCCGTAATAAAGGAGTTTTTTATGGCAGAAGATCTGGTTGACAAAGTAATTAACTTTTTTTCGGGGGATTCCGAAAAAATGTCAGACAAAGAAGTCATTCTCAAACAAAGGCTTAAAGAGCTGGGCGAAAACAAATATGTCAAATTCTACAGGCTTAAAACCGACGAAGCCGACCCTTCGCTGGCCCAGTTTTTTTATTCCCTTTATAAAATGATCCTTCCCGTCAGGACTTTTATGAAGGATACCGCAAAAATAACACGGCTCCGGCAGCTTGTTCTGGAAGCCTATCTTGACGCTTCCATTGTCGATTTAATCAAACGCCTTAGGCCGTCAGAAATTGAAGAACGTTCAAAAAATACGCCGCCTAAAGAATTAACAGCCGAGATCCGCGCCGATATCGAAGCGCTTACGGAAAAATTCGATTCCGGAAGAATTAACGGGGTAAACCGCTGCCACAACCTTGTCATGGTTGTGTTTCAGTTTGTTATGTTTGACTACCCCGCCCTGCTTAAATATTTTGATCAAAATTTTACCGAGGGCCCGTTTGGCGGGGACGCAAAATTTTCCCAGGTAAAGGCGTCTGTAATCGCCAAAAGCGTGGGCGAGTTTTTAGCGGTCAGCCAAAATATAAACCCGGACAGCGACTGGAAAACCCTGATAAAACTGCTCAGGCTTTGCGCGGGGGAAGAATTGGTATCCGACAATCAATTTGCGCAGTTACTGTTGGGTTTGAGGGATATCGTTAATTCCAAGGTTTTGGAACTTATCGTTCAATGCGGCAGCATGAACCCGATATGGACTTGCAAACCCCGTATTCCCGATGAACATATCGCTGAAGCATGGCTGGAGTCAAAAATCGACAAAGCTCAGGAATGTATAGACAAGATCAATACGGGCGAAAAAAATAAACAAATAAGCGCTTTGTTAAAGGAAATTTTTTACGGCGGGGATCTTCAGCGGCTGGACTATTATACCGTTGCCCGAAACGATTCTTTGCGAAAAAAAGAACTGGCTGAATTTGCCTATGCTGAAGGGTTAAATTACCTGTCCGTTTTTTTAAGCGAATATGTTGAAAAAGACATTCATGAACTTTGCGATATACTGCTTATCAGGGGGCAATGGACAAACAACTCTTTCTCAAAAGAAATGTCTGAAGCGTTTCACCAAATGCTTGCCATGCCTTCGGTTATCTCCCAGCTGGACGAAACCCTTTCCGATGAAGGCTCCAACGGTTCCAGGCTTAAAGCCGCGCTTCTCCGTGTTGACAGGGACCGCACACAGGCCCGCTACATCGAAAGCATTATCAACGACGTGGATGATTCCGCGCTGGAACTTTTAAACACCGCCGTTGGGCATCTAACCGTTATTGACAAGCATCTTAAAAATCTTGGGGATGATGTTCAGAAAAAACACCCCGAACTTATTATCAACTGGCGTGAATTGAATTCTGTCTCAAAGGTGCCTTTGCTGCAACAAATGGCTGAAAATCACGGAAGGCTCAGTTCTTTTATCCAGCTGTTGCAGCTCTGTATGCAGTAAAACTATTTAACTACATCCATTATTTCCCGTATTATTCTGTCGGTATCGTCATAAGCCACCTGGCAGGTGCCTACCGCCGTGTGACCGCCGCCGCCGTATTTTAACATAAGGCTGCCAACATCCACTGTGGCGGTTTTATTTATAACGCTGTAACCAACGGTAATAACCGAGTTGATCTTTTTTCTGCCGTCCACCACCCAAACGGAAACATTTTGCTCGGGGAATATGGTGTACAGTAAAAACCGGTTGCCGGCGTGAATGGTATCGACATTCCGCATATCAACAAATACCGCTTTACCTTCAACTTTTGCATGGCTTTTTACCATTTCGACAAATTTTTCATGCTGTTCAAAGTACACGTCAGCGCGTTCTTTAACGTCAGGCATCGCAAGTATTTCATCAATAGGCATGGAAAGAGTGGTTTGGGCGAGTTTTTTCATTAAGTCAAAGTTGCTGATTGAAAAATTACGGATTCTGCCAAGCCCCGTGCGGGGATCGGTGATAAAACCGAGCAACACCCAGCCGGAAGGATTCATAATTTCGTCAGCGGTGAGATCGGCCGAATCCATTTTATCGACATATTTCATCATCTCTGCGAATTTTCCCAATTTTTCGTCGCCGCCGTAGTAGTCATAAATAACCCTCGCGCAGCTTGGCGCTTTTCTTGAAGCCCCTTCGAATTTAAAAACCCCCAGCCTCTCTTCCTCGCTGGAATGGTGATCGAACCAAAGCCCGCATCCTTTAATATAGGGGACATTTGCAACAATATCGTTTTTTGTCGCTTCGACATGCCCGTCCTGGATATCTTTGGGATGAACAAAAAGCCACTCGTCAACAAGCCCCAGAGATTCCAAAAGGGCGCCGCAGGCTAAACCGTCAAAATCAGACCGTGTAATTAAACGCATATTTTTCTCCTTAATGGACCACATTATACACTTTGATTGATAGAATCAACAAGCCCCGCAATTGTTCGTAAAAACCGGCAATTGGCCTTGACCCTGCTCTCTTATTTTTTATCAGAATGAACATATTGGGCGGTAAGGTCTTTTACCATTTTTTGAAGCGAATCGTT
>WREG01000247.1 GCA_009779455.1 Oscillospiraceae bacterium | reverse complement strand
GCCCATACCCCTTAAAACGCCGCATATGCCGTTATAGCCGAAGATAAAAATCAAGCCGCCCATACATATCTGCTGATAGCTGTATGCCGCATCCATGGCGGAACCGGGGGTTTTCAAAAGGATAAGTATGCTTTTCCCTGCAAAAAGCATGACGGCGGTAAGGATGGCGCTGAGAATGAAAAACAATATTATAACGGTACCGATGGTCTTGCGCTGTTCTTCAAAATTTTTCGCGCCGGCATATTGTGAAACCAATATTGTGCCCGCGATACCGAAACCGATTATGAATGCCGAAACGAGAATAGTGACCTGCCCGCCTATGGCGACACCTGTGATAGCGTCCCTGCCGCAGAACTGCCCCACGATTATCATGTCGGTGATAGCGTAGCTTGCCTGAAGCAGGTTTGAAATCAAAAAAGGTATTGAGAATTTTATCAGCTGTTTTGATACGTTCCCCTGCGTAAGGTCTTTATTGAAATTTTTCGGCATATATACCCCTTTATATTACAATATTTGTTTATCGCAATCCTTAACTCCTTAATGTAGTCAACTAGGTTGACTGCATTACCTAACCCCTAACCTGCCTGATATCCTCCCCGTGGAACATCAGCCCCTGATATTCGCCGATTATCCGCGACGTTACCCTTGTGGTATATTTGTCTATAAGGTCGGAAATTGTCAGGTTGGTGTTTATAATGGTCGGAAGCTGGTTCAGCCCTCTTGTGTTGATGATATTGTATACCTTTGAAACGGTAAACTGGGTCGAAAATTCGGAGCCTAAATCGTCGAAAATCAAAAGGTCGCATTCCAGAAGCGCGTCCTCCGTATAGTCGGCATCTTTTTGGCCTTTGCCAAAATGCTCGCGCTCCAGCGCCGAGAGCAGATTGCCCGCGGAACCGTATATGACCCCGTAGCCTTTTTCTATAACCTTGTTCGCTATAGCCAGCGACAGGTGCGTTTTTCCCAGCCCCGTGGCCCCGTACATGAAAAGGCTCATGCTGTCCCGCGAAAATTCCTCCGCATATATTTTGCAATAGCCTATTATTTCCGCCATCCTTTTCCTCGGCGAAATTCCGTCCCCGTCCTTCGCGTCAGGGTAATAAGAAAGCTCCAGGTCGTCAAAGGTCGAAAGCTTTAACGCGGAATGCCTGCAGAGCTCCTCATAAGCGATTTTCTTTAAAAGCTCAAGATGGCATTTGCACAGCCTGCCGTCCTGTTTTATGCCCGAATCCTTGCAAACCGGGCAGGCATATTTGATTTCAAGGTGATTTTCGGGCAGCCCCGCGCTACGCAGCAGTTTTTTTATGGAAAGCTGCGCCTCAAGGTTATCGTTTTTTATTTTATATATCTGCCTTTCGGCCGCGTCCCTGTCTTTTATGCCCATTGCCGCAATAAGCCCTGCGGCGGTGTCCGCCAAAGCTTTTTCAAGAAGGGGGTATTCGGGGCGCGTTAAGCAGAACTCATTTCTCCGCCTTTCAGCTTCGCCGGAAGCCTTCCTTTTCCTCTCTTTGAGTGTTTCAGCAGCTTTTTCATATATTCTGTAAGGATATGCCATTATTTTTCGTTCCTTTTCTTGTGGACCAGCGTCCCGAATTTCGCTTTTTCTTCCGCTTTTTTAATATCAAAGGATATATCCGCTTTATCGGCGCCCTTTGCCGTTTTTTCGCTTTTTTGCTTCCCCCGGGCCTTTTTTTTCTGCCATTCGGCTTTGTCATTTAAAATTTCTTCCGGCGTCATAAAGTTTTTGTCATGCCAGTCTTTCAGTATCCTGTTCATGTATTCGATTTTAAATGCACCCGTGTTGTCCACGGTATCCTCGTAAGCCAACAGCAGGATTTCAAGCGGGAATTTCCATTCTGCGGTCCACACGGTGAAAAAAGTTTTTTGTTTTTTGGTCATGGTCTTGGGCAAGCCCGTGCCTTTTATGAATTCCGCCCATAAACGGTCGGCGCTCTGAATACGGTCAAGCTCTTCAACGGCTTTATCAAAATTATTTATCTCCCTTTCCGCCCAGTCTTTCGCAACGGCGGTTATGTAATTCATGCTGTTCGCTTTGTTCTGCCCCCGCGCGTATTGGCAGATCATCAATATTACAGCGGTCGGCAGCCCATAATGGTCGTGCAGCATCAACAAAACCGCCTGCGTGTCGTAGCCTACCGTGCGCCCCAGTATTTTTTGCGATTCGTTCAAAAGCTCCTTTACATCCCCGCTTTCTTTGATTCTGGCTGCTATCTGCAGCGCGGTGGGGCGCGGGGGCGTTATGGGCGGGAGGGTTTTGCGCGGCGTTTCGCTGTTTTTTGCGGCAGGGGCTCGCTCAGGCAAAATATTTTGTTCCGCGGGCGAAACGGTATTGGCGGCGGACGCGTTTTTTCCCCCCTCGGCTTCGTTTTGAAGTATAAAGCCGTTTTCGACCCAGTAATTAAGGGCATCGGCTATATCATGCGCCGAAAAACCCGCGGCCTTCGACAATTCGTCAAGGCCTATGTCACGCCCGGCGTTTCTGTATATGTATATGAGCGTTTTCAGGTGGACGGTCCCCGCGAGCTTCAAATGCCTGTCGGCAAGCTCCGCGGGCAACACAAAAACACCGCTGTACGACGCAGGGTTGATTTTATATATAAATCCCAACTCTCAATTCTCAACTCTCAATAAAGTTTAGCGACGCGCCTCAAAATCAGCCGCGCGTCATTGGCTTCGAGCGCACCGTCGCCGTCCATGTCACCCGCCATATAAAAGGCTTCGGGGACGGCCTCTAATTTGGCGACAACGCGCAAAACCAGCCTTGCCCCGGCGGCGGAAATTTCCCCGCTGCCGGTTATGTCGCCCCTGACCACGATAATAAGCCTCTGAACCTCTTCGTCGCCTATGTAAAGCGCGGCTTCCATGCCGGTGCATAAAAATATTTCTTCACCCGTTATTTCGCCGTCTTCGGAGAATATCCTTATTTCGCCGCCCTCCAGCATTTTTAAAAATTCGCCTGCAAGGGTCATCTCCGTTACGCCCGTTATAAATTTGCCGTTAACCGTATAAACGGGGCTTTTTATCATGCCGGGCAAAACGGTTATATTGAAATAAGCGGTTTTTGTAATATTTCCGTCACTGAACGAG
>WREG01000246.1 GCA_009779455.1 Oscillospiraceae bacterium | reverse complement strand
TCTTTTGCCAAAGGCAGAAGCCCGCCATCGTTTTTAAGGAGCACCATGGATTGCGAAGCTATTTTACGTGCAAGCAAATGATGTTCGTCTATGCCGTATGTATAGCTTTCTTTTGTATTTTCAGCGGAGCGGAAAATAAGATTCAGCAGCCCGTCAACACAGTTGTCGAGGATATCCTCCGAAAGCTCACCGTTATTGACCGCATCTGCTATTTTTTTGGCCCCCAGCCCGGACGAGCCCGGCATTTCGAGATCAAGCCCTGCGATAAGTCCCGCCACCCTGTGGTTTACCGCGCCCCAGTCGGACATGACTATCCCGTCAAAGCCCCATTCGCCGCGAAGGATATCCGTCAAAAGCCGCTTGTTTTCCGAGGCGTATTCGCCGTTCAGTTTATTATACGAACACATCACAGTCCACGGCCCCGCCTGTTTCACGCATTTTTCAAAGCCCGCGAGGTAAATCTCCCTAAGCGTCCTTTCGTCAACGACCGCATCCACGCTCATGCGGCGCTTTTCCTGGTTGTTCGCGGCGTAATGCTTCAGCGAAGCCCCCACGCCTTTCGACTGGATGCCGTTTATAAGGGCGGTACCCATTTCTCCGGTCAGATATGGATCTTCCGAAAAATACTCGAAATTCCGCCCGCAAAGCGGCGAGCGCTTGATGTTTACACCCGGTCCCAGTATGACGGAGACGTTTTCCGCGAGGGCCTCTTCGGCCATCGCCTCGCCCATTTCATGCAACAATTCCCTATCCCATGAACAGGCAGTGGCGGCGGCGGTGGGGAAGCAGGTTGACGGCACGGAGCCCAAAAAATTCGCGGCCTTGTCCTTGTCGGCCTGTTTGCGGAGGCCGTGGGGGCCGTCCGTGACCATTATCGGCGGCACACCAAGCTCAGGGTAGTCCTGCAGATGCCAGAAATCCCTGCCGGAGCAAATGGCGGCCTTCTCTTCGAGGGTCATTTTTTTAATAATATCGGTATATTTCATAATATAAAATCCCTTCTGCATATTACTTGCATTCTATATCTTCTTAAAATTAATTTCGTATTTTTTCCCATGATGAAAAAGTACGCCATCCGTTAGGCGGACGCGCAGAATACATGTATTCGGGTCGTTTTCGTCGGTATGGCCATTGCCGTACCACTCCGCAAAAACTGCGCGAAGCTTTGACATAAGCCCTGCGTTTTTTTCACCTCTCGGATGCCCTATATTTTCACCAATTCCATGCGCCGTGAACCATTCCCCGCAGACGGCAACCTCAGGGTTCTCTTTGATGTGCCTCATCTTGTTTGAGAGAGCATAGGTGACGGTATAAAATGAGCCGTCCTCATAATAGCTGTTAACAATGCGGACGGCGGGATGTTTTCCGTCCATGGTAGCGAGCGAAAGCAAGGTGTCATGTCCGAACCGCTCCGTCATATGGGACAAGGCTGCATTACTTTTCCTGTTCATAAGCCGTGTTCTCCCTTTTTATTGTAATTATAAATCTTTGCGCGCCAATTGTCAATGCAATATCATTTAAATTTCTGCTCTATACCAATATATGACATATTTTTCATATAAATAGTTGTATTGTGATGTAGAACCCAACAGAAAGGAATGTAAAAAATGCCCGTAAGCGTTAAATTTGATAAAGACAGCATAATCGCCGTTTTATCGGGAGAGATAGACCATCACAGCGCCCCGGCTTTGCGGGAATGCATCGACAGCGCGGTGGAAAGGGCGCGGCCGGGAAAGCTCACGCTCGATTTCGGGCAGGTGAGCTTCATGGACAGCTCCGGCATAGGGCTTGTAATGGGCCGTTATAAAACCGCCATATCCTGCGGCGCGCAGACGGAAGTCACAAACCTCAGCTCCCGGGCGGAAAAGATAATGCGTATGTCGGGGCTGGAGAAATTGGTTAAATTAAACAGTATGTAGGGGCGTATTCCATATCCGCCCGGATAAAACGCGAATATTTATTGTAATTTGCTATTATAATAGCAGGCGGATATGGAATCCGCCCCTACGATACGAAAATACGGAGGAATGCGAAATGGAAAAAATAAATGAATTAAGGCTGACGGTTGACGCCAGGTCGATAAACGAGGGCTTCTGCCGGGTGGCCGCCGCCGCTTTTATCGCGGAGCTTGACCCGACGATAGAGGAGCTTTGCGACGTGAAAACGGCGGTCAGCGAGGCGGTCACAAACTGCGTCGTCCACGCTTACAGGGAAAAGCCGGGGAAGATTTACATAAACGCGGTCATATACGGGAACGGGACGGTAAAAATCAGGGTAAAAGACGCGGGCTGCGGCATAGAGGACGTAGAAAAGGCCAAAGAGCCGCTTTTTACGACTATGGGCGACGAACGTTCCGGGCTGGGCTTTTCCGTCATGGAAAGCTTTTCGGACAAGCTTACCGTGCGTTCGAAACCGGGCAGCGGGACTACCGTTACAATTGAAAAACGCATTTTAGGGATGAATTACGGCAGGCGGTAAGTTACAGGATATAGGATTTAGGGAATTAAAGATAAATTGTGGCAAAATGCGAAAAGAACAATTTGATTGAACCGAATATCGGGCTTGTCCACTCCTGCGCCAACCGTTTCAGGGGTAGGGGGGCTGAATATGACGATCTTTTTCAGGCGGGCTGCGTCGGGCTTGTCAAGGCCGCGTCCGGCTTTGACGAAGGCAGGGGCTTCGCTTTTTCAACATATGCCGTACCCGTCATATTGGGGGAGATAAAAAGGGTATTCCGCGACGGCGGCGCAGTCAAGGTCGGCAGGGGCGCGAAGGAAAAAGCGCGGGTCGTATTAAAAGCCCGGGACGATTTAACCGCCCGGCTGGACAGGGAGCCGACCATATCGGAGCTTGCCGGGGAATTAAAGCTTGAAATAAGCGAAACAGCGGAGCTTTTATGCGTCGCCCTGCCGCCCCTGTCCCTTACCGCGGACGACAGCGGCGAGGCAAACGAAGGGGGCGCCCAGCTTGACATAAAAGTGGACGCCCCGGAAAAAGAAATATCGGATAAATTAGCTCTCTCCCAAGTGCTTGAAACACTGGAAGAACGCGACAGGAGCATAATAAACCTGCGCTATTTTAAAGGCCTGACCCAAACAAAAACCGCCGCCGCCCT
>WREG01000245.1 GCA_009779455.1 Oscillospiraceae bacterium | reverse complement strand
TGCCGTCGCCGGAGGTGTAGATGATATCCGCGTAAATCTTGCCCCTGATGAAAAGGCAGCCGTCGGAAACGGATACGTTTTTCGTGCATTCTACACAGGTCACGTCCGATACGCCCGATATGGCCGTGTCGGACATGCCGACGCTCCCTTTCGCGATGAAATTCTCAAAAAGATTTTCCGAGCTTTTCACGGTATCGACGGCCGTCCGCTCTAAATTCATATCATATTCGGTCGAATAGGCGTCCGTGACGCAATTCAGCTCCCTGACTTCCTCCGCGTTTATGTGAAACGTCATTTTTATGTTGTGGTCAAGGGTTCTCATATCCCCGTTCAGCTTCGACTTGACCGCAGTTTCGATGTTGACGGTCCTTATTGCTATATCGCAATTATCCGTCTCTTTTAAGCCCTGCACCTCGATAATCTCGTTGAAGGGCATGGAATTCGGCTGGATAAAAAACCCGCCGGGGCTTTCGTCGCCGCAATATACGGATTTTGCCATGACCTCGCCTTTGACCATCATTTTGTTCGGTATTATCTTTACTTCGTTAATAACGGCGGCTCCGTGGGTTTTGATAAGCCTTGATACGGAGGGCTTGCCGTCGTCGATATCGACGCTTTCCACAAGGCTTATATTTTTTTCAATCATTTTTACGCTGTTTTTAACTGAAACAAGGGCGGTTTTTTCTTCGGCGCCACAGCCTTCAACCCCGGTCACGACCTCCGTGTCAAGGGTTTTATAAGCCTTAAAATTAATTTTTACGGTGGTATGCAGCTCGAATTTCCTTTGTGATACCGCGCGGCAGCTTACGCTTTGCACCGAGGCTTTCGGAAAAACTATGCTCTCCTCATTTACCGAGCCTATATCGCAGAAGCATGAGAACGGGTTGCCCGTATCGTAGGAATACAGGCGGTTTTCCTCCCCCGCGTAAACGATTTTCACCGTTATCATGCCGTCGGCCGACACCCGCTCTCCCTCCGCGGAATGTGAACCGATGACGGGGGTGACGTAGCATTTAAGTATTTTGACTATATCCGGGAAATATTCTGGCAGGGTTATCTCCGTATCCATCCCCTGCTCGCAGCCGCCCTCGTTTATAAGGCTGTGAACGCGGAACCTCTCTTTTACGGGATTAAAATTCTCCATATTATTCATATCCTTTCAGGCACGTTTATTCATTATATAAATTTGTATGTTGTACCTGTCCCGGATATGACATAAACTAGCGAACAGCGGACGGTTTTACCCCTTATGTTTTTTACCGTTTTTCGTCGGTTTTTTCGGATTCAGCCATTTCATCAATGATTTCTTTGACTTTATCCGCTCTATCGGCTTCAAAAAGCGCTTTTAAAGCCATGCCCAAAAGTTTTAATTCTTTAGATGACATTTTTAGACCTCCATCCTGTCCTGATTCTTATGTTTGCATTATTATTGTAACATACTGCTTTAAATTTTTCAACATCAAAATGAAAACCGTCATGCAAACAGATACGCGTTCACAGTCCTCGCGAGCCAAATGCCGGGGATGCACAGCAGGAACCAGCAGCCTGTAAAAAGCGGGCATATCTGGCCGAGCAGGTTGAAGCTGTGGCGCGAATAGTCCCAGACATTCCAGTTTAACTTTAAGTTTACTATGCAGCCTGTGATAAATTCCACGGACGTTATGACGGCCGTCCCCAGAAGGCACTGAACGGGCAGGCTGAAGCTTGTTCGTGTATTTATGCCGAAAAGGAATAAAAAGCATATGCCCCCCGCTAAAAACATTGTCCAGTGGGTAAATCCGCGGGATACAACCTCTATCAGGCCGTAAACCGTGCCGCCTATTAAAAATACGCATAAATATTTAAAAATAATCATTTCTTCCCCGTTAAAACAAATCATTTTTAAATATTGTTTCCGTAACTGTAAAAATTATAAGGGGCTGACGCATAATTCGCAAAATTTTTTTAAAATCTATTGCAAATTCAGTTTATATGTGTTAACCTAATATTTAGGAAAGGGGCGTTTTGGTTATGGACTTTAATTATATGCTGAACATGATAATCGACAGGCTTTTTATAAGGGTAACGCAGATTGCAAACGCTGTCGGCGGCATTTTCGGCTTCACCATTGAACCGTATGACGAGAACGGCAAATACTGGTGGCAAGACCAGTTTAACTTAAAATAGCGGTCAGTGATTAGTGATCGGTGGCCGGCATTTGATTTTTAGCGTTGATGTGTAGAGCAGAATTCTTTACGCTTCAGCGCTGTTATTTGTATCGGCGAACACATCCTTTAAAATTACCTCACAGCCTTCAAGGACGGCTGACGGAACGGTATCGTTTTCGCCATAGGCGTTTACGACATATTTCCCGTTTTCAAGAACATTGGCCATAACGGTCTTGCTGTCAGGCTCGACTATCCAATTCTCCCATGGCGGCCCTGCCATCATATACGGCACGCCGTCTATCAGTTCATATCTTTCGTCCGTTTCCCATTATTATTGACATCGGTCAATATTTTTTCGTTTTTTGTATCGACAATTTCAAATTTTTACGCTATAATAAAACAAACGTTAAATGGATGGGTCATATATATGAAAAAAACAATAATAATTTTATCATCGCTTGTACTCTTATTATTTTTAGCAGGAGGGCTTATGTATTCTTTATCCAAAACCAAAAACGCAGCTGATTTGTCCGGGGACGCGTGGTTTGATAGGCCGATGCCGGAAGACGCCGCCGAGCGGATATCGATTCTGCCCAGCGAAAGACAAGTCAACCAGGCGGAAACGGAATTTTACGCTTTTTTCCACTACGGGATAAACACTTATACCGGGATGGAGCACGGCACGGGGGAAGAGGACCCCATGCTTTTCAACCCTGCGGCCCTTGATACCGACCAGTGGGTCGCGGCCATAGCGGCGGCGGGGATGAAGGGCGCGATAATCACCGCGAAGCATCATGACGGCTTTTGCCTCTGGCCGACTGAATATTCCGAGTTTTCGGTCAAGAACAGCCGCTATCAGGGGGACGTCGTGGCCGAATTCGCGAAGTCATGCGAAAAATACGGCATAAAATTCGGCTTTTACCTTTCCCCTTTCGACAAAAACGCCCCGAGCTTCGGGCAGGGCGACGCTTACAACGACT
>WREG01000244.1 GCA_009779455.1 Oscillospiraceae bacterium | reverse complement strand
TTTTTAATGTATATGTCCGCGCATATGTACGAATCCGCAGGGACGTTAAATTCCGTTTCGTCCGAAATGATTTTTTCGCCTTTGTTAAGCGCAATTTCTTCTTTCCCTTTAAATAGTATTTGCCGGACAGTTGAAATATCATTAATTTTGCCGCTTTTATCGCAAACAGCGATAGTTGCCCTGCCCACGGCGACGGCATTGTCCGAATATTGATTGCAAAGCCTTATCCTGACCCGTTCGCCCGATATGGCGGAGCTGATTATAAGCCTGAATGTGCGTTCCCGGGAAGAAAACGACATAAGCGACAGAGGCGCGTGCGACATCCCCCATGTCTCGACCCAACTTTGTTTATTATTCATAAATATGGCTTCTTTCTTTATGTGAATTATGAATTAAAAATCCCGTAGTCAATAACCTCGGCCAAAACCCGGCCGCCCTCCGCGTTGGGATGGATCCTGTCCTTGCCCACATAAGCGATATTAGGGCAATCTTCGTTGTCGGGCGACACAAACGCGCTGTAAGCGTCAAATTTATAGTCAAAAATACCGAAATCGCAAAAACGCTCGTTTAATTCGGCGCGGATTTCAGCTTTTGCAGGCGTCGCGTCCGGCGACAGGCCCAGGGGGACGTAGTTCATCCCGATAAGGCAGGCGCCGCTTGCTTTTATCATCGCCGCCAGTTTTTCAAACCCTGCCGCGATTTCCTCCGCCGCCGCGAATTCGCTTTTTGAAGCGACAATAGTCCCCGGCTGTAAAAAATCGTTATGCCCTATCCAAAGCACGACATGGCTTATCCCTTCGAACGCGAAAATATCATCGTTTACGCGGTCAAGGCCTTTTACGCCCATAAAGCCTCTTAAAGGGAACTTTTTGCCCGTATCGCGCAGCAGGCGGTTCCCCATTATGGCTTTGGTTATTACGGAATACCGTCCCGGATACAAAGAGCGCAGCTTTTCTTCAAAGATTTTTGTCCAAAAGCCCTGCTGCGATATGGAATCCCCGAAACAAACGACAGAGGACGCGTTATCCGCATTCAGCAGCTCGACGGCCTGAAAAAGCGGGATAGGGTTGTTCAGCGAAACCCCGAGAACACTGCCCGCATAACCGAACACATAATCCTTTATTCTTTTCCGCCGCTTTATAACCGTCTCCCCGGCTTTCCCGCCCCTCGCGGATATAAAAGCGGCATTATTCGATAAGTTCCCGCTTTTCAGCTTGCCTTTTTTAATGAATATATCGACGCATATGTATGTATCGGCGGGGATTTTAAAACAAACCGCATCGGAAACGGCTGTTTCCCCTTTCTCAATCGTTATGCCGTCTTTCCCGCCGAAAGTTATGTACCGCAGCGACGGCATATCGCTTATCCTGCCTTCTTTATCGCAGACAGCGGCGCAGGCTTTGCCTACCGTTACGGTTTTATTTGAGTGCCGGTTGCACAAGCGTATTCTGATATTCTCGCCGGATATGGCGGAATCAAGGATCAGCCTGAAGGTTCGCTTTCTTGAATAAAACGACATAAACGACAGGGACACGTGCGACATTCCCCATGTTTCGACCCAATTTTTTTGTTTTTCCATATGCAAGCCATCCCTTATAAAAAATTGTAGTATTATTATATATGAATCGCACAGAATAGTCAATGTAAAACAATCCGGTTGTATAAAAATATGCAAAGACATTTGACGCTGCATATTTTATGTGCTATAATAATTGAGTCCCTTTTTAGAGGGATTCAACCGAAAAAAGACAAAGGGGTGGGCGCTTGTACTGCGCTGTCATCGGCGACATAGTAAAATCCAAATTGATTTCGAGTGCGGAAAGGGATGCCGTTCAGCGAAGGCTGGACAGTTTATTGAACGATATCAACAATCAATATTCGGCGCATATTTCGGCTAATTTTACTCTAACATTAGGAGATGAATTCCAAGGGCTTTTGAATGAATCCGCTTTCGTTTTAGAAATTATAGGGGCGCTTATAAAAAATATGCACCCACAAAAAATCCGGTTCGGCATAGGCATAGGGGATATCAATACCGCCATCGATCCTGAAAAGGCATTGAGGGCGGACGGTTCGGCCTACCATTTTGCGCGCAAGGCGCTTATAACCTTAAAAGAGAATGAAATGCCGGCGAAAAGTTCAGCGTCTGGCATTTCGCCGATGTTTTTGGTTCGTTTTGAAACCGGCGCGGCGGACAGCTCTTTGCTGAACCTGAATTGCGGATTTATAGGCGGGATCATGTCAAACTGGTCCGAGAAACAATGGGAAACCGTGAAAACGGTGATGGAAAAAGCGGGCAGCCAAAGCAAGGCGGCGGCGGATATGGGGCTTTCAAAATCGACTGTAACGCGCAGCCTCCAGGCGGCCCGCTACGGGGAATGCCAAACGGCGGCGCGGGAATTGAGCGCTTATTTGAAAGACACCTATGACACGACCGTGACGGCCAGCGTCCGCTTGCAACAAGCATTAAATTTGATTGAATCAGCCGAATATTTGACAAACACGCAAATTGATTATGACCTGGCGCTTAACAAGCATAAAGAGGCGCTTTTTATAAGGCAGTCGGTCCTGCCTGAAAACGACGGGCGGATAGCGCAGTCATTGGACTTTGTGGGCGGGGTTTATTTAAAAAAGAAAACCGGGCAGTCGGCTTTGGAATATTTTGAGAAAGCGCTGGATATTAAAAAAGAGGTTTACGGGGATGAAGAAACGGAAACAGCGAAAAGCTATTTAAATATAGGCGACGCGCTTTTACTGCTCGCGAAGTCTGAAGAAGCTTATTTGTCGTATAATAAAGCAAAAAACATCCTGGAATCCGTTGTGGGGGCTGAAAATCCCGACACGGCTTTGGCTTATTACGGGATGGCGAATGTTTATTTTGAAAAAGGCGAATATGAAAAGGCTCTGGAATGGCATCAAAAAGCATATGAGATTAGAAAAAAAATATTAGGCGAAAATAATCGTTATACGGCTGATTCTTATGACAGAATGGCGGATGTTTACCGTATTAAGGGAAAACATGAAAAAGCGCTTAAATTATATTTTGAATCGCTTAATATTCGTGAAAAAGTTTTGGTACCGTTGCATCCTGATACGATGGCTTCTTATTATAATATCGCAGAAATATATGACGGTCAAGG
>WREG01000243.1 GCA_009779455.1 Oscillospiraceae bacterium | reverse complement strand
TTATATACAACCTCGTCCCTGTATTTCAAAACATTTTTAGTTATTAGGCCGCTTATTACCTGCGGCTCAAGCGCGTCAAGCTCCCATGATTCATTTCCATACCGGCCGATATAGCTGCCGTACCTGCTATCTGTCATTTTTGCGGGGTTCGGGGGGCGGGTTATATTTTTCGATCTGATCAGCATTAATGGCGAGCTTTCTAAAATCAACGCTTAAAACCTCAAACGTATTAAGGCGTTCCATTATATCCCTGCTCATGTTTAATGCATAACGGCTTTCTTGCCCCGCTTAGCAATGGCACCCCCTGTCTTAGCCGGGGCGTTTACGCCCCGTGCAGCCCCCGCGTTTGCGCAGGGGGCGTTAAGTGGGTGGGTGCAACGTCCCCACGCCCCACCTATATACGGCTATCTTGAATAACCCCCAAAACAGGCGTGCTGGGCGCTTTTTTATATCAGCGCGGCCTTTATCATTATACGTGCATCTTTTCTCGTTCGGATAGCCTTAAGCATATCAATTAACCTTATATGTACGGCCTATGCTTTTGGTTTTAATATCGTACATTGAAACAGATTGAAAAAACTTGCTCCTGTAAATCTTAAGATAAGAGTCCGCCTTAACGCGTTCTTCGGTTACTACCAGAAAATCAATGAAAAATGAATTTGATTTTAATATAAGGCTGTATTTGTCAAGCAAAATTGATATCTGCCTGTACGGGTTATCTTCAGGGTTATCCGCATAGAACACCGTTATTGTTTTTCCTCTCGTGTACCGCTCATCGTCTATTATGTATTCATCGATCTGTACCTTATCATTTTTTTTCGGCAGATAATACTCGGAAAAACCTTTTGCCTTTAAAAAATCTGCCCTACTATCAGAAAAGAAATGGGAAACTTTTATGCCTTGCCCTGCGAGCAAGAATAAAAAATGTGACCTGATAAGGTAACGCCTCATAGCGAACGGCTGGTGCTTTTTACGCATGTAAGCTTCGGCGCGCCCAAAGAAACGGCAAGCTTTCTTTGTAACCTGATAAACGTCCGGCTGCCTTTGCGATGTGAAGTATTCCCTTGTTTTTATAAACTTCTTCTTTTCAAGGTTCTTCAATATGCGGTAGCAGCGGTCCTCTGTAATGTCATGCCTGTATAATGCAAGCATTTCTTTTGTGGCATAGCCCCCGAAACCTACTATTTTTTCAAGTATGTCTTCTTCATTTGTTGAAAGCGTCATGGTTGTACCTCCGGCGTTATCCGAATATTACTTCGGCTATTTTATATAGTGCAAATTCATATCTTTGTCAAAATAAAACACGTCGATATCCCTTGCCCTGTTAATTTTCTTTGTATCTTTCGACCTCTTTATCGCTTTTATTACTTTCGTCGCCTGCAATGCATTATTACAGTACCAGCCAAGGCTCTTTCCGCTCCCGCCGCCTTGATAATTCCCGCCTTTTCCGCCGTTGTAATAACCGCCCGTGTTTCCGCCGCTTGTGTTCATGCTATGGGATTTTAGGCTATGGCCGCCGGTTATGCCCGACAATTTTTTCATTAAGCTCTGTTCCCTGTAGCCATTGTCAGCTTCAAGGTCGTATTGCAGTGTATTTTTATTATTAGGTAGCTTATACAGTACCCGCAGGTCAGGATAAGCCCCCTGCATATGCCCGAAGTTTGTGGCGTCCTCCTTGCGCATCTGGCGGTCATTTTTAATCTCAATAACTTTTGCGCCTTTTTCGCTGATATTTCTTAACCATTCGTTGTACGCGGAATAAACAAGCATATCATGCTTAAGCTCCTCGGCCCTCGAATGCAGCTTCGTCTTATATTTTACGGAATCGGGAAAGAGTGCGTTTGTAAGCTTGACCCCTTCGGCGTCTAAAACAAAAATGTTAAAATTGTCGTCTAATTTAATCACTTTTTTCTTTACTAGAAAATCGATGTCTGAAAACGCTTTCACGGGGTCTTTGCCATCGTAAACGAATTTTAAAAGCTGATCCGCCGTTATGCTTTGAAATGTGCGCAAGTCTTTGATTAGGCTTATCTGGCTGCCGGAAAGAGAATCAAGCGTTAATTCTTTATATGATTTGAGAGAGTTTTCAAGTTTGAACTTAAATTCGGGCGTGAGGCCGCCATCCTTTATCAACCCGTTTTTTTCAAGCGCGAGTATCCGTTTGCCGATGCTCCCGCATTTTTCATGTGCGGCGAGTTTATCTTTGTCGATCATATCGCCGATGCAGACTTCACTAATATGCCTGTCAAACGTTGTCACCCTGAACGTGTCCGGCGTTTCTTTTTTCGCCCTTAATTTATGGGGATGGGTTTTGTTTAAAAGTTCCTTTGCCATCCCTGTCAGCCTATATTCCCCTACGGCCGTCCTCTCAAGATAGCCCGCCCTGTGAAGGTTTTTAACCATACCGTCCTGCATTTTTTTTTGCCTGTCGGCCTCTTTTTGCCTGACTGCTTTTATAGACATTCTAAGATCGCTGATTTTAATAACCCCTTCACGGTTATTTTGCAGCAGTTTTAAATGGTTTGCGGAAGGCGTAAATTCTTTAGTATTATTGAGTAAAAGAGGGTTTACCTTAAGCCCGCCGTCTCCTGATTTAACTAAATAATTGGCATTGGTAAGCGTATCAATATTAATCCTGTGCCACATAAGCATCTGCTTTTTCCTTTTCTCGTCATAAGGGCCGCTGCGGATCTTATTAATACCGTATTCCTCATCTAAGGCGCCGCCGTTTTTTTTAGCGGCTTTCATGATATCCATATGGACGCTGTTCGGCTTAAAATCCTGATCCAAAGAAGGGACGTGAAAAGGCTGCCGTTCCCTTTCAAGCTCAAGTGTGTTGTCTATTTCTCTCGGAATCTTCAATGTGTATACCTTCCCTTTTGCGCATTTTTAATTTATCGCCCTGAAGCTCATACCCCTGTATCCTCTTTATAATTTCCACGATTGTGAAAAGCACGATTATGACGGAAACCAATGCCGCTATAAAACCGTAATACAGCCCGGTATTAAAAACATCATATAATAGCCTTTCCGTGCTGCCTGCAAGGTACACAAGGAGGGGATAGACGATAATGATAAAATAAAGATGTTTTTTCTTTAAAATTTTTATTAGCCGTTTCATAATTTCCCCTTTCAGATGTCAAATTGCGG
>WREG01000242.1 GCA_009779455.1 Oscillospiraceae bacterium | reverse complement strand
ATTCTATGGCGGTAACAAACCCGCTCTGATGCTGCGTTGCGGCGGTAGCGCCTTCCGCCATTGTACGCAAGCCTACCAGTGTTGTGCTGTAGCAGTTGGTTATATTAAAATCACCGCGCCCGTCATTAAAACTGAACCCGGCCATTTCGGTATAGCCTTCCAGCTTTCCGCTTGAGAAGCAGTTTGTAGTCGAACCCCTGACGGCGCCCACAAAGCCGCTGACATACTTTGAACAGTACATTTCGTTTGACGCGAAGCTGTTGTTATGGTCTGCCGTATAGGTGGAGCATGGGTTATAAGCCGCCGAGTGCCCGCCTATGCCGCATACAAGGTTGTCAAAGCTGGCGCAATAGTTGGACATCATATAATCCCCGCCGCGGGTAACGAAACCGGAAATATGGTCTGTGCCGTAAGAGAAATTGTTTTTCATTATGACATTGGTCAAATAATTGTCCGAACCGTTCGTGCCCGGGCCGCTGGATACCTGGTCAAAACACAGGAAGGAGCTGCGCCCCGCCGCGAACAGCAGGCTTTTTTCTATTGTGACATTCGTGACGTTTCTGACCGCGTTTGCGTTGGCAACGTTATAAGGCAGGCCTAAAATACCTGAGCCTGAAACCTTTTCCCTCGGATAGCCCGCGCCGGAACCGTCGTCATGCCCCTGAGATAAATGGTTTACGATTTTTGCCGTAACAAAATTAATATTTCTCATTGTCAGATTGCCGAAATTGGTGATAAAACTGGCCAATCCTGCATCCGTATATCCGGTGCCTATATCGGCCGCCATTGTTACGCCCAAATTATATATTGTAAAATTGTTGCCCTCAAACGTCAGGGTTTTCGGGGTCCCTCCGTTCACCGCGAACTTGACGGTTGTCCAGTTACGTGTCATGCCGTTGAGGTTGATATTGCCGCCGAGACTGATTGTCTGGGTTGACGAGAATTGTGTAAGCGCGTAAAGAAGCTGTTCGCCCGAATATACCGTCCATATACCTCCCGCGGCGGCCGGTATGCAGTTAGCTGTATTTAGGGTAGTTATGCCGCCGCCCGCGTTTTGCGTCGCGGTACCGCCGCCCCATGCCCAGCCGTTATGGGCGCCTGTATTCGCCGCCTGGGTCCACGCGAATTTATTAAAGCCTTTATTTAGCCATATTGTGTTGACATAATTCACCCAGCTGCCGGGGATATTGGTCCCTGTCGTATAGCTGGACATATACGGAGGGTTGCCGCTGGTAGGCGCCTGATTCAGCATCACATTGTCGCCTATGGTGTCGTTGGATGTCGGCGAAGGGTCGCCGTTTATGCTGAGCGGGACGATTTGGCCGGGTTTATTCCATATCAGGCATTTGTTATTGCCCGGATCATGTTTGCCGCCCTCGCAGGTGCAAACGGGCTTGCTGTTATATTCGCATTCTATATTATGCTCCCAGGGCAATGAGTTAGCGTCTATTCCGCAATCGCAGTCAGCGAGCGGCACGTAAAACGGGCAATTTTTATCGGAATGGCCCAAAGTTCCCTCCGGACAGGCGCAGTCGTCGAAAGACAGAGCCTTTTCCGCATTTTTCAGCACTTCCGGGTCTAAAACGTAGTCGGGCCTGTCGCAGGTGGCGTGTTCGTCTATAGGCAGGTTGGCCATATCCTGCACGGTGACCTCGGCGGTCGGGGCTGTGCCGCTGTAAGCGAGGCCGTCCGCGATTTTTGCCGTTAATTTATAGGTTTTCAGGGTATTAGGGATATAAGCGCCGTTCCATTCCACGGGGACGTTCAATACTATCCCTATGACCTTGCCGGATTCATTACAGGCGTAAAAACACTCGTTTTCGCCGTTATATGTACCGTGTACGCGGTACTCCTCATGCCCGTCCTCATAATATATTGTATATATAACAAGTTTTCCGGTTTTGCGAAGCTCGGCCTCGTCCCTCGGGGCGACATAGCCGTACCAATAATAGTCGTAATTCCCGTCGCCGTTGGCGGCAGGAGCAGTCTGCCTGAAGCCCTTCACTTCCGCTTCAGGGTCTGCCGACAGTTCGCACACGGCGCGCAAAGAAGTGGGAAGGCGCAGTTCGTCGCGCCCCGTGCCGGCGTCCACCCAGTCCGTGTATGCGGGGTTTTCGCGCTCAAAACTTATTATTTTTATATACGAATCAGTATCGGCCATCGTGTTTGTAAAAAAGTTGGTGATTGTCATAGCGGCAACCATAACTGTTACAAGAACCCCGGCGATAAGTTTCGTACGTCCTTTCGTTCTCATTATGTTCAGCACTCTCCTAAATGTTTTCGTATACCACAGCATTTTGTATACCGGATATTTTTATATACAAAACTTATTGCAACTCTGCATCATTTACTTACAAAAGGTTCTGTGGTTAAATATGAAACATTTGCATAAAAAATGACTATTAATATTAGCTACAAATACAGTTTTTTTTACATCATACACTATCTTTAAAAATTTGTCAACATCTTTTTACAAATTTTATTGGCAAATATATATAAATTATTATATTAATTTTTAGATTAAGGTAAATATTGCAACTTATAAGTTTTATAAAAACATCTTTTATTCTTCTTGTTTTTCGGGAATTGAATATCAGGTCGCTTCACAAAATAACCTTCCCCCGCAATATAATTGCGGGGGAAGGTTATTTAAAACGGCGTCAGCCGAAAATCCATCCCCACAACAGCTGGATGAAATTGTTCGCCTTGCCCGGTCCCCTGTCCACGCCATTGTTATCAGGGCCGCCGATAATATCGTAGCCAAGCTGCCGCCCGGACCAGTAACGCGGGGTCAATCTGTAAATTTTCAGCCGCTCGGATTGCTCAACCGTGACAAACTTATGGTCGAAGCCAAGGACGATCACATCAAGCTCCCAGATGTCTTTCAGCAATTGACGGTTATTTTCCATGCGCCTGGAGGAAAACAGACCCGAAAACTCCCCTTTCATTTTATCCGCCTTCCATACCCGGTGCATCAGCTGTGCGCGGCGCAGGTTGGCCATCTGCCAATCATCATTGCATAGGGCCAGGGCGTTCTCCCAAAGCCCGTCAACGTATTTTAGCTCGCCGGCCGTCATGTAGAGCAGGCCGTTGCTGCCCGCGCCCGTGCCGCGGTCGAAGTGCCCCGTCTTGCCCAAAATCGTCCGGCCTGTCAGCTCCTCGCTT
>WREG01000241.1 GCA_009779455.1 Oscillospiraceae bacterium | reverse complement strand
CTCTCGCGCGGCTGAAATCAGCAGATATTGGCTGAAAATGATGGCGCATATGCTCCTTCCCCGCGTGTTTTTCGACAACAGGGGAATGCAGATTTTTCTTGACATTTCAAAATGAAAATTGTATAATAAACGGGCGACAAAGATGACACGCAGTATGTTCCGTAATTTTTACAGGGACGGCAGTTTTTATACAATATGGGAAGCGCGCGAGAGAACCGTCCCCGTTTATTGCCAGTTTATTGCAGATCATCGAAAGGACGGCTGTTATTATGAAAATAAAAGAAAAAACACATTTGGAACGCGCGGGCTTTCCCGAGCATTTAGGCGTATGCTCGGGGGCAATAAAGGCTTATATGGACGAGGCGGAGGCCGGCGGGATTGAAACCCACAGCCTGATGGTTCTTCGTCACGGCAAAGTGGCTTTTGAGGCGTGGCGGGAACCCTACGGCCCGGATATGCCGCACACGCTTTATTCCGTGAGCAAGCCGATAGCCGCCACCGCGGTGGGCTTCGCCATCGCGGAGGGTTTGCTGTCATTTGACGATAAAGTCATTGATTTCTTCCCCGAACACCGTCCTAAAAAGCCCGATGCCTATCTTGAAAAGCTGACCGTTCGGCACCTGTTGAGCATGACCTCGGGGAAGGATATCAGCGTAACGGCCAACAAGGGCGGCGGAAAATGGCAGGAGCAGTTCTTTAATGCCAAATGGTGTTTTGAACCCGGCACGAACTGGAAATATATCAGCGAAAATACATATATGCTCTGCGTGATACTGCATAAGGTAACGGCGGGTATGAGCGTGACCGATTTCTTATGCCCGCGCCTGTTTGAACCCCTCGGCTTTGACCGCCGCCCTGTTTGGGAAACGGACGAAAACGGGATCGAGGCCGGAGGCTGGGGGCTGTATCTGACCACGGAGGAAATCGTTAAAATCGCCCTTTGCTATCTCAATGAGGGGCGTTTCGGCGGAAAACAGGTGATTCCCGGGGAATGGGCAAGGGAAGCTGTAAAATCCCAGGCCCGCAGGCCCTCGGGCGAGGAGGTCGGCTATGGTTACGGCTTTTGGCTGAACCTGAGCCGTGGCTTTTTCAGCTTTGACGGCATGTTCTCACAATACGCTTTCGTTTTCCCGGAATATGACGCAATATTCGCGTTCACCGCTATGGAAATCGACCAGCATAAGGCTTTGGAATGCTTATGGCATATTTACCCCGGCCTTTTCATAGACGAACAAGAAAAACCGCCCGAAGATGCGTCCGGCGGCATGAGCTACGCTGCGCTACCGGATATGACTGCCCTCCCGCGCAGCCCGCTGGAAAAAGAAATCGAGGGGAAAACCATCCGTTTTAATAAAAAGAAGCTCTTAAACCTGCTCGGATTCCCGCTTAGCACGCTGACGCTGCCGGCTACCTATATGTCCGCGAACCGGGCAGGGAACATTGACCGTGTTGTTTTCCGCTTCAATGAGGACTCATGCGAAATGGGCTGGCGGGAAGGCCCGGAGCAGAACAGCGTCCTCTGCGGAATGGACGGCAGGCAGCGCCGCAGCCCCATGGTTTTGGGTAATGTGAAATATACGGCCGCCGCGTCCGCGGCTTGGGAGGACGAAAAAACGCTGGAACTGTGGATACGCCCTCTTGAAGCCGTCGGCGAACGGCGCTACCGCTTTCGCTTTCAGGGGAAAAAGGTCTTGATGCGACCTTCGTCCATGCCTGAAATTAAAAGCATAGCGGACTTTTTAGGGCGGGATTTATATGATTTCTGCAAAAACAACAAACTGCTTATACGGCTGGCAAAATTCGGTCTGTCGCTTATTCCGCGTATACTTGAACCCGTGCATCACGGGAAAATGAAAGGCCCGGACAAATGAAAAAATACCCCAAAACATCAAAATATGATTTAAACTGGATCGAGCAAAACTGGATGGGCCCGAACCCGTTGTGGCTTCTTGAGGATTTATGCGGGCATATGGACTTGCGGCCCGGCATGAAAGTTTTGGATATGGGCTGCGGCAAAGGGCTTACCTCTGTATTCCTGGCAAAGGAATACGGCGTGACGGTATTCGCAAACGATCTTTGGATCAGCGCTACGGATAATCTGCGCCGTTTTGAGGAGGCAGGGGTTGCGGACAAGGTATTTCCCATCCATGCCGAAGCCCACGCGCTACCATATTCAGAGGGTTTCTTTGACGCCGCCATAGCGATTGACTGCTACCATTACTTTGGCGCAAGTGAAAGCTATTTCGTTGATGTGTTCTCCAAGCTCGTAAAACCGGGCGGCCAATTCGGCATCGTTGTCCCAGGACTTGGAAAAGAGTTTGAAAACGGATGCCCGGATACGCTGGAGAAGCTGTGGATGCCCGAATTGTTTACCCTTCACGGCAACAAATGGTGGCGCGCGCTTTGGGAGAAAACAGGGCTTTGCGAAATCACCGCCTGCTATGACATGGACGACCCGAAAGCTCTATGGCAGCCTTGGGCGGATTGGTCCGTGGATAATTTTGAGAAGGAATTCGAAGGCGGCGGGGGCGGAGATTTTGATGTTAAGCTTTTAGAAGCGGATACAAACAACGACCTTGCGCTGGTCGCCTTGGCGGCGAGAAAGAGGGAGCAAGCATGAACATCACCTATCATTCCGGCGGCTTGACGCCCGGGGAATACGACGCCCTGCGCTTGTCGGTCGGCTGGGCGGCCGAGCATCCCGAGCAGTCTGCAGCCACGCTTGAGGGCAGCGACGTTATCATAGTCGCCCGCGACGTCGGCGAGGCCGTCGGCATGGCGCGGATATTTTCCGACGGCGGCGCCAACGCCTATATCGAAGACGTGATAGTGCGCCCCGACCACCAAAAACAAGGTATCGCCCGGGAACTGGTAACCCGCGTTCTCGCCCATATGCGCTCGACGGTCAAGCCGGGCTACCGCCTGAAGATCACCAACATGTCAGCCGAGGGGCTGGAGGGCTTCTACGGCAGTTTCGGCTGGGAGAGCCGCCCCAGCCCCGGCCACGGGCACGGCATGGCCATGTGGTATTATGGCGAGGGCGTAAAGCCCCGCAGCAACGGCTGATCCCGTCTGCGGCGAAAATTTAATAAAATTTATTAAAAGGAATGATTCAAAACATGAAAGAACACAATACCATATACCGGCAAAACGGCCGTTTCGCCGG
>WREG01000240.1 GCA_009779455.1 Oscillospiraceae bacterium | reverse complement strand
CACAATGGGCGATTTGAAGGAAAGGAACCGGAACCAGGACGGTTCCGGCGGCGTTTTGACCGTTAAAGGCAGCGTCACGTTCGGGGCTGTCCGAATAATTTATGTCTAAAAGGACGCGGCCAAATGCGATGCATAAGTTATCTTTTCGCCGCGCCATTGCGAAAACGCATGGCGTTTTCATGAAAATTAATATATGCGAAAGGTATTGTCATGAAACACAAAAAAATAATTTTAAGCCTGGTTTTAGCGGGTGCGGCGTTAATTGCCATAATAAAACGTTTGAACCGCAATAAAAATGACAGCAGCGCGGAACCGCGCCAATTTGACGAAGGCGAATTTCACGCAAGCGTCAGCTTCGGCAAAAAAAGCAAGCATTTTGACGCCGAGGGGCTTCAAAGCGCGTCCCTCAGCTGTTCTTTCGGGGAACTGAACGCGTATTTTGATAATTCCACCCTGCATACGGACGGCGCGGAGCTTTTGGCAAATTGCTCTTTCGGGGAAATCAATATTTTCATACCGAAAACATGGAAGGTCGAAAATAAAATCTCCGCCTCGTTTGGTGATTTGAGAGAAAAAAACCGCGGCCAAAATGATTCCGGCGGCGTTCTGACCGTCAGAGGGAGCGTTTCGTTCGGGGATGTTTGTATAAATTATGTCTAAGGATGGTATATTTGAAATTAAAACGCAAGCTTGAAAAAAGGGATTACATTAACCTCGCGGTCATAGCAATCATCATAATATGCTTCATATTCGCGGGCGTTAAATACAGGCAGGCATACAGCGGGATTAAAGGCGAGGATTTTTTCAGTTCCGCTGAAAATTTGAAGGAGCTGATACTGTCCTTCGGCATTTCGGGGCAGATTTTAGTGTTCGCCCTGCACGCTTTGCAGGTCATTGTTTCCGTAATACCCACCCTTGTCCTGCAATTCTCGGGAAGCCTCATTTACGGCTTCGCGGGCGGGATGGCTTTGGGTTTCGGGGGTATACTCGCGGGGACCGCCGTGTCCTTCTACCTTTCCAAGCTTCTCGGCAGGCGCATCGTGACGCTCCTCGTCAGCGAAAAAAACATCGGCAAAATCGAAAAAGTGATAAACGGCGGCATTTCTGCGCTGGCATTGGCCGCGCTTTTCATATTCCCGTTCCCTAAGGCCTATATCGGCTATTTTATCGGGCTTACGGGCATGAAGGCGCCGAAATTTTTCCTGATAGCGATGCTGGGAAGGCTTCCGGGGATGGCAATCACTTCATTTTTGGGCGCGAATATACTCGGCAGGAACTACGCCGCGATGGCAGCCGTGATAATAACCGCAGTTATCCTCTCGTCTGCGTTATATTTGTTTAAAGATAAATTTTTGGCCGGGATTAAAAAGAATGCATAAAATATGTTGACTTTTTTATGTTTTTATGTTAGATTTATTATGGTGGGACTTGATTAAATAAAATGAAAGACGTGACAAAAAAATGAAAAGGCTCCCTAATATCTTGTCGGGTATCCGAATTCCTCTTTCTATCTCCTTATTGCTATTTGTAAACAACAAAATTTATTTTCTGACTACATACCTAATCTGTTTTTTAACCGACATGGCGGACGGCTATCTTGCCCGGCGCTTGAATTGCTCATCGGAATTAGGGGTCAAGCTGGACGGCCTCGGCGACGCGTTCTTCGCCGTTTCCGCCGTTATCTGTACTATGGTTTACTTTAGAGGCGAAGGCGTCGTCACTAGATATGTCATTATCGGGCTTGTTATTTTAGCGGCGCAAAAGCTCTTAAACCTCTTCTTAACGAGAATTAAATTCAAGCAGTGGAATTCCGCCCATAATTTATTGGCGAAATATATGGGGGGGGCGGGTTTTATCGCCATGCCGCTTTGCAGGGTTTTGGATTATGTGCCGGCCATGCTGTTCCCGGCCGTTATAGCGTGCATATGGCTTGCTTTCGTTGATGAAACCTTTATTTTGATTCGGTCAAAGGAATACGACCCCGATACAAAAAGCATGTTTTCAGTTAACAAACAGCTTAAAACAGAATAGGCTTGTTCTGAAAGGCGGCAATATTCATGTGGCAGTCATTTCTTTTCCGCCTGCAATTTTTTTAAACGCAAATATCGCAATATTATTAAGAAAGCAGGTAATTTATAATGAAAAAATTTATTAAAGTAATTTCAGTACAACTGCTTATATTATTATTCATATTGCCGAATTTAGTTTATCCGCAAGCGCTTACCCCCGCTATGATTGAGTATTATTTTGATTTGGAAGATTTCGGCTACGGCTCTGAATTTGAAGCAGCCGATATAATGAAGCTTCCTGGCGGCGGCAGGTTTGCTCAAAATTATTATTATGATATTTTCCCGGGCAATTTAATAAGGATTATTTTTGAGGACGCGCAAAAAACCGCCGTATATGATACCGCCGGCAAAAAATTTATTGATGACGGAGGGTGGAAATCTGCCGAATACAATCCGATGACAAGCACCGACATTCGTGTACAGCTTGATAGCGGCAATTGGACAATTCTAAAGGATGACTATACTCTCTTAAACGAAAAAGGCTGGAATCAAATAGGGTCTGGCCGCACCTATAAAGATTCCGAATTTATCAGCGTTCAAATAAACAACGGTAATTGGACATATTATGATATTGCCGGTGGCTCCCTTATAGATGAAGAAGGCTGGTCGGCAAACAACAGTTTTTATGGTGATTACGCATGTGTAAAACTTGATAACGGCAATTGGACATCAATAAACAAAAAAGGCGAATTGTTTGACGAAACCGGCTGGATGCGTTGCGGCAATTTTATAAACGGGTTAATGCTAATATCTACAGGCGGAAAAGAATTGGATTATCCCGGTTCTTGGAATTATGATGAAAATACCCGCTGGAATTTTATTAAAGAAGATAAAACATTCCTTTGCGATACCGATTTTAAATATGCCGACCATTTTCAGGACGGTGATGATTCGCCTGATTATACACGGGTGCAGCTTGAAAACGGCAGATGGAATTTAATAAAATCTGACGGAACCTTTATATCTGAAACGGGATTTAATGATATAGACGGATATAGCCGCGAATACGCTAAAATAAAGCTTGACAGCGGCAGATGGACTTTTTTAAGGCTCCGCGACGGTCTTTTAATAAATGAAACGGGATGGACGGAAACTGATAACTATTTGGATGATGATGATTTAGCTTT
>WREG01000239.1 GCA_009779455.1 Oscillospiraceae bacterium | reverse complement strand
TAATGGATATGGTCAATGCAACGTTTCAGATTGGACTGATATTATTGCTATTTCTGCTGGGGAATATCATACAGTTGGTTTAAAAAAAGACGGAACGGTTGTCGCGGTTGGAGATAATTCTGAAGGTCAATGCCTTATTTCGGCTTGGACTGATATTACCGCCGTTTTCGTAGGAGGCCATATCACAGTTTGCTTAAACAAGAGCGGAGAGTTTCTTTTAGCTGGGAATCTTCTTCAAGCTTGGCCTTATGAATCTGGGGACTGGATTGATATTGTTACTATTTCCTCATCTTTGCGTCATATAGTAGGATTAAAAAAGGACGGAACAGTTGTTGCGGTTGGGTATAATAGTAATGGCCAATGCAATGTTTCGGAATGGAACTTGGGAGAGGGGTCTTTGCCGCATTAAAATAACAGCCACAAAAAGGACATATAAGCTGACTGCCCCACCGCAAGGGTGGGCGGGTGGGAATAAAATTTTAAGGCCATCAATACAGTATGCAAAGATGGCCTTACACCTTATTTTCATTGCGGATAGCTTTGTAAAAGAATAAAACCAACAGGCACGGCTTAACATTTTGTTTCGCCGTGCCTGTTGTCTTTTAGGATATTTTTTTATTTTCTCTATTGCTATTCGTTGGAACATGAGGTATAATAATTTCTGTGATAATAATTTGTTAAATATTTTATTATTATAACGAAATAAAGTATTTAGCAGGATTTGGAAATCGTGCGTTGGTTTAGCACAAAAATCCTGCGTGTTTATTGCCCGACATATTTCATGTGTTGGCTGATATTCAAGAGATTGAAAAATTTATAACATGATACGGTGCTATATATATCAAGGGCTTCCGCTTTTTGATGACTCAAAATCGTGCGGGAAACCATGTGGGTTCGAGTCCCACCTTAGGCACCAAAAATTGGAATGACACGAAACCCTTACCACTCTAAGTTCTGGAAATCGTGTATGTAGCAAAACTGCATCGAGAGTTCGAATCTCTTGCCCTCCGCCATCGGGAAGTCTTGATATGCAAGGCTTCCCGAATTTTTATTTTATTTAATCTTCGCCGGCGTGTCGCGCACTGCGTAATAGGCGGTCTTCTCTTTAAGTCCTTTATCATGAATACGGCTATCTCCCTCACCCGAGGACAGTTTTCCTTCAAGCGCGGGCCTATGCCGGCGGCGCATATCTTAATATTTTTTTGAAAAATTTAAATTTATTTTTATTGACAACATATAGGATATTATAGTATATTATAATAGAATAAATATTGATTGGCGGAGATATTAATGAAATTTAAAGCCGTAAAAGTTATTGCCTGCTTTCTATGTTTGTGTATGCCGTTTGTTTGCGCCTTATCTTTCGGGGGCTGCGGAAAAAACCAGGAAGATCCTGACGGCAGCCTGACTACCGCGGAAGCGGCAAGCCGGACAACCGAAATCCCGTCTGAAACGGGGGACGTTTTTGCCTCCGTTACCGAAACGGCTGCGGAAACCACCACTGCGGCCGCGACGACGACGGAAACCGCAACGGAAACTACAACCGAAACGGCCGCGGAAACGACTGCGGAGGAAGAAACCGCGGAAACAACGGCGGCTCCCCCCGACCCGCAGAATGCGGACCCCGAAGACGACCCTCACTCGGGCGACATAGATGCGGCCAGTTTTGCGGAGGTCCTTGATTTTTACAAAACGGCATACAGCAAGGCTGCCGCGAACGCTAAAAGCATCACAACCGCTTATGAAAACAATAAAAGCAATCCGGATATTTTGGATATAGGCGTATTAACCGCGGTAGGGAGGCCTTTTATGGATATGTTTTTAAAAGAAGAATTTCCAAACAATATGCGGACTGATGTAGCGAACTTCCTGCCGCCTGAAGATGTTAAGGGAAGCCTTGCCACGACGGCGGATATGCTTGCCGACGCTGAAATGACGGATATGGGCAGTTATATTGAAGTTTATTTAAAACTCAAGCCTACCAAGGATGACCCGGAAATAAATCCCAGCCCGGGCAAAGGAATAAATGGCACAATAATAAATGTTTTTGACGCTGATGTTATGTTTGACGCGGCGGGATATTTTGCAAATTTAGAAAACCCCGAAATCAGGTATTATGACACCGTCCTTACCGCGAAAGTCGAAAAAGCCACGGGGAATTTAACTGAAATATATTATTCAACTAACGTAATAATAAGCATCGGGAATGTTTCTATAAAACCTTTGGGGTTTCCTTCAATGAATAATGTCAAAGTGGGTTTGGACTGCCAGCAAAAAGAGGTCATAACCTGGGATTAGGAGAATTTTTATATGTTTTCGCAGCTGAAAGAGGACATAAACTGCATAAAGACCCACGACCCGGCGGCCGCGTCCTCTTTAGAGATATTGCTGCTCTATCCGGGGCTGAAAGCCGTGCGGTCGCATCGGCGGGCGCATAGGCATTATCTGCGCGGCAGGCTTTTCATAGCCCGCTGGATATCCCAAAGGGCCGTGCGGAAAACGGGGATAGAGATACACCCCGGCGCGAAAATCGGCAGGCGGTTTTTCATAGACCACGGCACGGGCGTAGTCATAGGCGAAACGGCCGAGATAGGCGACGACGTTGTGATGTACCAAGGCGTGACCTTGGGCGGAACGGGCAAGGATACGGGCAAAAGGCACCCGACCATAGGCAGCAACGTTCTGATAGGCGCGGGCGCAAAGGTTTTGGGGCCGTTCAAGGTCGGGGACAACACGAATATAGCGGCGGGCGCGGTGGTGCTTGAAGAAATCCCGCCGAACTGCACGGCCGTGGGCGTACCCGCGAAAGTAGTGAAGCGCGACGGCGTGCGCGTGCCGCCGGACGACCTCGACCAGGTCAATATCCCCAATCCGTTTGACGAGGAGCTGGCGAGGCTGGAGAAATTGATTCTTGCGGTTAAAAAAGCTATCGGCGAATAGCGCGGGCGGCTCCCCCCGCAGAACGCGGAAAATTCATATAATTGGCAGGAGGTATCAGCTTGAAGGTAGTTATAAAGGGCGACACCCCTGTTATCGTGCCTTTTTATGAAAACAGCGGCTTTGTGTTTTCGCACCGCGCAGAAAACTATTTTCCCCGGCATTACGATGAGCCTATTTTTGAACACGGAGTGCAGTTAAAAGATAAAGTTTACTTAAAAAGAGACTTGCGGAGAGTATAAGCGGGCGCGCATTGCGCGCCC
>WREG01000238.1 GCA_009779455.1 Oscillospiraceae bacterium | reverse complement strand
AAGGATGCCCACGCCGGCTTCGTCGAACCGCTCTATTTTATCCTCAAAAACCTCCGTGTCGCCCGTGTAGTCGTGTATGTCGAAAATGTCGGTTTCAACGTGTATGTAGCCGCTGGTGTCTATGCAGGGCCGCGTCGGGTCGAGGGCCTTTGTTTGGCGGTATACCATCCTTATAAGGTCGTCGTGCTGCTTTTTGTGTCCGATATCGGAGGTTTCGTTGAACGGGCACCAGCCGATAATCGACGGATGGTTGAAGTCGCGCCCAATTTCCTCCGCCCACTCAAACAGCATGGGGTAAACCGCTCCGGGGTTTGAGTGGTCGAGGCCCCAGCTCGGGTATTCGCCCCAGACCATGTAGCCCTCCCTGTCGCAGTGGTATAAAAAGCGCGGCTCGAATATTTTTTGATGCAATCTCGCCCCGTTGAAGCCCGCCGCCTTCGACAACAATACGTCGCCCAGCAGGGCTTCGTCTGATGGGGCCGTGTAGATGCCGTCGGGATAAAACCCCTGGTCGAGGATAAGCCGCTGGAACACGGATTTTCCGTTTAAAAGGAACTTATTTCCCGAAAGGCAGACGTTACGCAGGCCGAAATAGCTTTTTACCTCATCTTCGCCGTATGTCAAAACCAAATCGTACAGCCTGCCCGCGCCCGGTTCCCATAAATGCTTTTCATTGAGTCTTATTGAAAGGCTTGCCGCGCCGCCAAAGCTCTCCGTGGTCGCTGAACCCGCTTCCCTGCCCTCATAATAGGCTTTCGCCGTCAAAGCCCCCGCGCCGCAAAGCTTCGCCGTTATATTAAGGACGGCGCTTTCCGCGTCGGGATAATATTTTGCGGATTCGATATATGTTTTCGGGGTGAATTCAAGATAAACCGTCTGCCATATCCCCGTGGTGCGGGTATAGTCGCAGCCGTGGGAGTAATATTCCTCGCTCTGCTTGCCGCGGGGGATCATAGGGTTCCTTTCATTGTCATAAACGGCCACTGTCAGCGTGTTATTGCCTTGTTTTACGTATTTTGAGACATCAAGGGCGAACGGCACGTAACCGCCCCTGTGCGTCCCTGCCAAACTGCCGTTTACATACACATGGGCTTCGTAATCGGCCGCGCCGATATGAAGAACCGACCTGCCGCTTTTCTGCTCCGGGGTTATCCCGAAATCCCTTTTATACCAGACGCAGTACATGAAATCCTTGTGCTCGACGCCTGAAAGTTTTGACTGAGGGCAGAAAGGCACGTTTATCCTGCCGGACAGGCTTGCGCCGTTTTTAAAAAGCACCCTCTCCGCTCCGCTTTTTGAATTGTCTATTTCAAACTGCCATTCGCCGTTTAAGTTTATAAAATTTTCGCGGCAAAACTGGGGGGTGGGGTGTTCCGTTCTGTAAATCAAAAAAATCATCCTTTTCATTATAAAATTCTATATATTTTATACCTTATATAAATAAAAATGTCAATATGCTCTTGACAACTTCTTTGCTTATAGTGTAAAATTACACTATAAATCAGGATAGGTAGCGTGAAAAATACAAAAGAAAGTAACCAGGCCGGCGCGACTGCCATGCGGATTTCATAGTCGATTTGTGCAAGCTTGGCGCATGGCGGTTGTTATGGACAAAAAACAATTTATCGAAATATGCGACCGGAACGTTAAATTGATACGCGCCGAATACTCATACAGCCAGGAGAAAATGTCCTCGATTCTGGGGCTTTCTAAAAAAACCCTTGTTGAGATTGAAAAGGGGCGGTCTTCGCTGGGATGGACGGGGAGCGCCGCGCTGTGCGCCATTTTCGGCGGAAGCGAAGCTTTGAACGGGGCTTTTGAGGCTTCCGGAGGCAAGCCCGCCGATATCCTGTTGTCCATCGCTTTTGAAGGCGGCGGGGAAGCGCGGCGGAAAACGACGGGAAGCAGGATATTTTGGCAGAACGTGCGGGAAAGCGAAGGCTACACCATACAGCTCAACGCGATTTCACAGCATTACCGCCTTTTGGACCCCGGGGGCAAACGCATCGCGTCGTCCCTTGACATTGATGATTTAATTGACTTGTTTAATAAGGAACGAAAGGAATGAGCATTGCAATGGAATATATTTTGCTTATCGGCCTGTGCCTGGGCTTCGCGTTTTTGGTTTATGTTTTTATCAAACAACAGGAACAGCGGGAAGACATCGACAGCCTGCAAAACCAAATCAATGAGATGAAGAGAACCGTTTTTGAAGCGGAAATATCAAAATCCGGGCGGGGGCAGGCCCCGCAGGCGGGAAAACCCCAAAAGCAGGTCACGCCGCCGCAGGTCCGGGAGGCTCCCCCCGGATATTTGCCGGAACAGCCTGTATATCAGCCTGTATTCGCGGCACCGCCCGATTCGGCGCAAATCCCCGTGAAAAAAACGGGACCTGCCGCCCCTAAAGAAGAAAAGCCTGTTATAAAAGCCCAAGCGGAGGAAAAACCGGCAGCGCCGAAAACGGAGCCGACGGCTTTATCAGAGGAAAAGAAAAAATTCTCATCCATAACGGAGGGCTGGATAGGGCGGAACGTTTTCGCAATCGCCGCTTCCCTGCTTATTTTCGTCGGGCTGATTTTCCTGGGCCGCCTGATTTACGAGCATATCACGGATGAGATCAAAATCGTCCTTACGTTCGCCATAAGCGCGGTGATTACGGCTTTAGGCGCGGTTTTGAGCGTCCGTGCGAAAAATACGTTTACGGTCATTCTGACAGGCTGCGGCTGCGGGTCGTTCTTTATATCCATTATGCTGACGCACCTTTATTTCGACAGGCTTGGCAGCACGGCGGCTGGAATAGTACTGCTCGTATGGATGGCCGCGTCTTTGTTCCTGGCGAAAAAAATCGATTCGGTGTCGCTGAGCGTGGTAGCGCATATCGGCATGATAATATCGACCTGCGCCGCTTACGCGATGTCGCTTTCGGACGAAAAGCTTATGCTTCTGCTTATATACCAAATGGCGGCGATAGCCGTTATCGCCGGGGGAAACATCCTTTGCTGCAAAAAGACCTACCGCTTCGGGCTGTTTATATCCCTCGCGCTCACCCTCGTCGGCAGCGCGTTTATGTGGGCGGAATATAACCCGGGCGCATATTCGACCGCTTACCTCCCATTTGTCAACACAAATCTTTCCATATTGGTTATATCGGCGGCGTTTATCGCACAGTTTGCGGGCGCGTCCTTCCTTTCCTATCTGCTT
>WREG01000237.1 GCA_009779455.1 Oscillospiraceae bacterium | reverse complement strand
TTGAGGATAAAATGCCCTGGATGCTAGAGCACCTCAAAAAAGAGGATATAAAAGAAATAAACGGTTTTGATATCGGCGGCAGCAAAGAGTTTGCCGCAGGAATGGGCCATATGGAATATATGGCCGCCGCTTTGCGCGAAAACGGGCTTGAGGGCAGTGTTTTCGTCTATCCCCTCGACTTGCAGGGGGCCGTGGACACCGCGCATCTTGTCTGCGGCGACAATATTTTCTATGAATTCTACGACGACCCGGGGTTTGTCCACCGGTTATTGGCGCTGAGCCGAGAAGCGATTTATTTCGCGATGGACGAATGCTTCAAAAGGATGGCTCAAAGCAATGAGATTATCCCCCATTACAATTATCTTGTTATGCCGAGGGAATCAGGCGGTTTGAAATTAAGCGAGGACACCACGACGCTGATATCACCGGGGCAAATCGACGAGTTCGCGAAACCCCACCTGCGTAAGATATTGGAGCGTTTCGGCGGCGGATATGTCCATTATTGCGGCAAAAACGACCATCTGCTAGACGTTTTGCTTAAAGAACCCCTCGTCCGGGGCATAAATCTGGGGAATTCCGAGAAGCACGGCATGAAAGAAGTCCTCGAAAAATGCAGGGACAATAAAAAGGTGTATGTGGCGGGCATAGCCAGGTTTGAAAATGAGAGCCACTACGATTTTTTTACCCGCATTTTGGCGCCGTCATACGACGCGGAAACCGGGAGGTTTTACGTCCTGCCCACATACGGCTGCGACATAAGCGAAAGGGGGCAGGTAATAGGGGAGTTTGAGCGGGCGGCTGAAAACGTAAAAAATCATAAGTGAATGGAATAATCCGGATAAAAAATTATTGCCCTTGACAAATACCAAAAAAAGCGTAAAATACTTTATTATATAAAGACGTAAAAGAAGGTTAATATGAAGAAAGATATGATAGGGATAATAGATTATAAAGCGGGGAACGCCCCGAGCGTCCTGAACGCTTTCAAAAAGCTGGGAAAACCCGCCGAACGTGTGTCAAAGCCCGAAGAAATAGCGGAAGCGGCGGCCTTGGTGCTGCCGGGCGTGGGGGCTGCGAAGGCCACGATGGAAAACTTGCGCGAAACGGGCATAGCCGAAGCCCTTTATCGTCAAGTCATAGAGGGAAAAAAGCCGTTTTTGGGGATATGCGTCGGCTTGCAGATACTTTTTGAATACAGCGAGGAAGAAAGCACGGAATGTTTGGGCTGGCTGCGGGGCAGTGTGGTAAAATTCCCGAAAAGCATGCGCGTGCCGCAGATGGGCTGGAACAAGGCTGATTTTCAATTCAAGGATCCGCTGACCGAAAATACGGGCGGCTCCGGCTATTTTTATTTCGTCAACTCGTATTACGCTGTCCCGGGGGATGAAAGCGCGGTTTTGGGGATAACGGAATACGGGCAGAATTTTTGCTCTATGGTACGCAAAGGCAATATCGCAGCGTCGCAGTTCCATCTGGAAAAAAGCGGCCCGTCCGGGCTGCGGGTTTTACAGAATTTTGCAAGTTATGCGCTCATGTAGGGGACGCCGCCCCCGGCGTCCCCTACGGGAATTCTTCTGTTTATTAATCATTAAAATAAAAATAAAAAATAAGGATGGTAAAAAATGCTGACAAAAAGACTGATAGCGTGTTTCGACGTGAAAAACGGCATGGTCACGAAGGCCCGGAAGTTCTTCGACAACATCGACATAGGCAAAGCGGAGGATGTGGCCGTGGAAATGTATGATTCGGGTATAGACGAGATCATATTTTTCGACATAACCGCCAGCAACGAGAAACGGAAAATAGACATCGAAATGGTGAAAAAGGTCGCGAGCCACGTGTTCGTGCCCTTTACCGTCGGGGGCGGCATAAAAACCCTCGACGACATGTACGAGGTCCTGAAAGCGGGCGCGGAGAAAATCAGCGTGGACTCGATGGCCGTCCGAAACCCCTCCATCATAACCGAAGGGGCGAAGGCTTTCGGGAACCAGTGCATGGTACTCAGTATGCAGGTAAAAAAGGTCGGAAAAACCGAAAAAATCCCCAGCGGCTACGAAATAGCAATAGACGGCGCGAGGACTTTCACGGGAATGGACGCCCTCGAATGGGCGAAAAGGGGCGAGGAGCTTGGCGCGGGGGAGATATGCGTAAACAGCATCGACAACGACGGTATGCATGAGGGCTACGACAGAGAACTCACCTTCGCCGTCGCCGATATCGTGAATATCCCCGTAATTGCATCAGGCGGGGCGGGGAAGCCCGGGCATCTCGCGGAAATATTCCGCCACGATGGCGTTACGGCGGGGATAATCAGCTCGATGCTCTATTCCCCCAGGCTGGAGAAGAATTATACGGTGAAAGAATTGAAAGATTACCTGACCGCCGAAGGCATTCATGTAAGGCCTTTTGAAATGTAAAAATAGAAAGGGGCATGGAAGTGGAAAAGCGCGAAAAACCATTGAAGAATTATTCGAGGGTTATGAAGGTGATTACGAATATGAAGAAATAGACTGGGGCGAACCTGTAGGAGCCGAAATACTCGACCCGTTTTACAGCGAAAAAAATCAAGCCGAATTAAGCCATAGGATAGCCGACATTGAAGCGGGGAGGAATCTTACGTTTCATGAACTTATAGAGGTTGAATATGAATAAAATTTAGCATAATCAATTCAGACCGCTCAAAAACTATATGGCTATTAGCAATTTGCACAAAGCCCGTAGGGGACGACGCCCTCGGCGTCCCGTGTTACGGCAATATCTGACCTAAAAACGGGACGCCGAGGGCGTCATCCCCTACACAGCTTCCTCTTTTGTTATTAATATATTAATGCAAAAAATTTATTATAGAAAGGAAGAAAAATCATGCCAAACGCAAAAATCGAGAACATAGGCTTCCACCACATCGCCGTAGCGGCGGCCGACTTTGAAAAGTCCGTAAAATTTTACACGGAGGGTCTCGGCTTTGCCCCGGTTGCCGCCTGGGGCGAAGGGGAGGGCAGGGCCGTCCTGCTTGACATCGGCAACGGCTCCCATTTTGAAATCTTCGCCAACGGGAATCGCGAAGCCCAGGCCAACGAAAAATTCGTCCATTTCGCTTTCGCCACGACAGACCCCGACGCCGCGTTCAAAAACGCCCTGGCCGCGGGAGCCGCGCCGCACATGGAGCCGAAAGACGTGGATATCCCCTCAAACCCCGTGTTGCCCGTTCGCATAGCC
>WREG01000236.1 GCA_009779455.1 Oscillospiraceae bacterium | reverse complement strand
TCTGTATCAGGCGAAAATACATTCTTTTACAAAAGATACGGACGCCGTGATAAATGTTTCGAAGGATTACCTTTCAAAAGACGACAGGGTTTTGATAATAGACGACTTCCTCGCGCACGGCGAAGCCGTTTCAGGGCTTATTGATATAATCGGCCGGGCCGGGGCGGAGCTTTCGGGCGTCGGCATCGCAATAGAAAAGGGCTTCCAAAGCGGCGGGAAGATGCTGAGGGAAAAAGGGGTGCGGGTGGAATCTTTGGCAATCATTAAATCTGTTGAAAACGGGAAAATTTCTTTTGAAACATGAAATTAATGCATCTTATTGTTTCTGCATTAAACAAGGGCTTACGCGGCTTTGCCGCTTTGCTGAATAAAAAAATTTGGAGGAATGGATTTTGAAAAAGATGTTTAGAATTACCGGTGTTTTACTTGCCCTCGCGCTTACAGCCGCATTGTTCGGATGCTCCGGCGGCGGAACGGACAGCGGCACTACGACAGCCGCCAACACTACCGTCGCGGAAACGGTAAAATACGACCCCATTGCAAAAGACGACATCAAAATCGGCGTTATCCACATCACAAGCACAAAAGATGTTCAGGGCTATACCGCCGCCCACCACGCGGGCATCATGAAAATGCAGGAAGAGCTGGGGCTTAAAGACGGCCAGATCATGGAGATCGACGAGGTTTATGACGACCAGCCCGACCTTATCAACAACGCCCTTGACGAGCTTATCAATGCGAAATGCGACGTTATTTTCGCCACGAGCTGGGGCTACATGGATTATATGGAAGCCGCTGCCGCAAAATACCCCGACATTATTTTCTCGCACTGCTCGGGGTACAAATCCAACGGCAAGAACTTCAACAACTATTTCGGCAGGATTTATGAGGCTCGGTACCTTTCGGGCATAGCCGCGGGCATGAAGCTCAAAGAGCTTATGGACGCTGACGACAAAGTCCAGCCCGTCCTCGGCTTCGTAGCTGCCCAGGACAGCTCCAACGCCGAGGTTACCGGCGGCATCAACGCTTTCGCCCTGGGCGCCCAGTCGGTCGTCCCCGATGCGGTAGTAAAAGTGTCCGTTACTGGTTCATGGTATGATCCCCTTAAAGAGACCGCCGCCGCCAAAGCCCTCATAGACGCGGGCGCGAAGGTCATCGGCCAGCACTGCGACACCGAAAACCCGCAGCTTGAAGCGCAGAAGAACAAGGTGTTCGGCGTCGGCTACAATTCAGACATGACAATCAAAGACAAAACGGACAAAGCCCATATCGTCGCCCCCGTATGGGATTGGGGCGTATACTACACCTATGCGGTGAAGAGCGTCATCGACGGCACGTGGGACGGCAAGGATTATTACGAAGGCTATAATAAAGGCCTTGTAGGTCTTTCCGCGCTCAACGAAGCCGTAGCGGCCGAAGGCACAAAAGAGGCTCTTGAAGCGGCGATCGCGAAAATCAAAGCCGGCTCGCTGTTCGTATTCACCGGTCCCCTTTTTGACAACACAGGCAAGGAAGTTTTAGCCGCGGGCAAAAAACTGACCGACGCTGAAATCACGGGCAAGATCAATTATTACCTCAAAGGCGTAGAGAAAATCTAGGGGTTAGGATTTATTTTCTATAAAAATCGCAAGTTTTGCAGGGGAGGGCCTTGTGTCCTCCCGGCAAATAAATGTGAATCAAGGGAGGGTACAAGACCCTCCTCTACGCGGCGCAACTAATTAACCCGCAAAATTCAGGGGCGGTTTTTATGCCGCCCCTGTTTCTAACCAATACCCACTGACCACTACTTATCGGCTCGCTGTTTTCTATCTTGTTCAGCATCCATTCATTTAATTTGGCTTTAGAGAAAATATAAACGGAGCAGGTTTTTTTGTTTCCGTACTCATCCTCGTATTGCTCGTAATATGACGCAAATGTCCCGTCAAGGCCGCCGCTTTCTACCAACCGCGCAAATTCATCATATTCGACGCAAATATACCGGGCGGCTTGGTTGTCATATAAATAATCGCCGTATACATCCGGCTGATCGACGGTTAAATATGACGGGGGCGATGAGTTGAAAAATGGGGTTTCGCTGACAGCCCTTGTTAAAATATACAATCCGTAAAAAAGAAGAATACCGCTGATTATAATGCTTACGGGCAGGGATATTGATTTTTTCATAATTTTGGCCGTCCTTTTACATTAATAACAATATAATAACACATTAAGTTGCAATTTGAAAACAATATTTTAAAATTTATTTGATTTTTAACCGTTGCAAAGGATTTTTTATATGCCCGCAATCGAATTAAAAGGGATAACAAAGGCCTTCGGCTCCGTCGTGGCCAATGACAATATCAGCCTTTCCGTGGAGGAGGGCGAAATTTTGGCACTGCTGGGCGAAAACGGCTCCGGCAAGACCACGCTTATGAACATGCTTTCCGGCATTTACCGTCCCGACGCGGGGAAAATCTACATCCGTGGCGAGGAAGCCGCGATAAAATCCCCCCGCGACGCCTTTGACCTTAAAATCGGCATGATCCACCAGCATTTCAAGCTCGTAGACGCTTTATCGGCGGGCGAAAATATCGTTATGGGCACATCCGATGGGAAAAGGAAATCCAAAACCGCTTTAAACAATGAAATCAATAAAATCTGCGAAAAATTTGGGCTTAAAATCAATTTTAACAAAAAAATATACGAAATGTCCGTAAGCGAAAAGCAAAACGTCGAAATCATAAAGATGCTTTACCGCGGCGCGGATATTCTGATACTCGACGAACCCACGGCCGTCCTTACCCCGCAGGAAACGGACAGGCTGTTCGGCATAATGCGCGGCATGAAAGCGGAAGGCTGCGCCATAATTATAATAACACATAAATTAAACGAGGTTCTTGCCGTAAGCGACAGGGTGACCGTCCTGCGTAAGGGCATGAGCGTAAAAACCGTCGAGACAAAAAAAACAAAGACAAGCGAATTGATAGAATTAATGGTCGGCAAGGCCGTGGAGCTTGAGATAGAATGCCCCGAAGCGCCGAAAAAAGAGGGTATGCTCCGCGTCAGGGATTTGACCGTCATAAACGAAGACGGGCAGGAGCTTTTGAAAAACCTATCCTTTGAGCTGGGCGGCGGGGAGATTTTGGGCGTGGCGGGGGTCGCGGGCAGCGGGCAGAAGGAACTGTGCGAGGCCGTCGCGGGCCTGCAAAAAAACGTTTTCGGCGAAATAATCTACGAAG
>WREG01000235.1 GCA_009779455.1 Oscillospiraceae bacterium | reverse complement strand
TTTTCATCTTTTTGTGCATCTTTTTTTCTCAGATTTTTTTCATATTTCTCCTGCTTTTCGCCCGAATCCCTTGCGGCCCTTGCCTTTTGCTTGGCATGGTCTTGAAAAATGGGGGAAGTCAAGTTTTGTGAATTATTTTGAAATCATGACTTTATATTATCAATAATTAAATTTTATATTGAAAAACCGCCGCCGTTAATATATAATGATGTAAAGTTCCATTAAATATTCCTCAATTGAAAAGGGAGAAAGATTATGCATTATACATCAACAAGAAACAGCAACATTAGGATATCCGCGGCCGAAGCGGTAATAAACGGCATTTCCCCCGACGGGGGGCTTTACCTGCCATGTGAAATACCGCAGGCCGGGCTTGATTTTATTGAAAATCTTGTAAACGCCGGGTATAATGAACGCGCGCTTAAAATTCTGGAATTGTTCCTTGAAGATTTTACTGCGTGTGACGGTGACACACGTTTGGACGAGCTTGCGGGCTATATAGAAGGCGCATACGGCGGCGGCAAATTTGACAGCCCGGATATCGCCCCCGTGGTTAACCTTTATGGCAGCGTCCATATGCTGGAGCTTTGGCACGGGCCGACCTCGGCGTTCAAGGATATGGCGCTCCAGCTTCTGCCGTACCTTATGACAGGCTCGTCAAGGAAAACCGGAAACGGCAGCGAGATTGTAATACTTGTCGCAACCTCCGGCGACACGGGCAAGGCGGCCCTTGAAGGCTTCGCGGACGTGCCGGACACGAAAATCATCGTATTTTACCCGAATAACGGGGTGAGCCGTATGCAGAAGCTCCAGATGACGACCCAGGAGGGCGGGAACGTAGGCGTCATCGCCATAAACGGCAATTTTGACGACGCTCAGAACGGCGTGAAGGCGATTTTTACCGACGAAAAAATAAACGCCCTGTTAAATGAAAATAAAATGGCGTTTTCCTCCGCTAATTCCATAAATTGGGGCAGATTAGTCCCGCAGATCGTATATTATTTTTCCGCATATTGCGATTTGGTAAAAAAAGAAGCCATAAAGCTTGGGGATAAAATCAACTTCACCGTGCCTACGGGCAATTTCGGCAATATTCTGGCCGCTTATTACGCGAAAGAAATGGGTCTGCCCGTAAACCGCCTGATCTGCGCCTCAAACGCCAACAATGTGCTGACGGAATTTTTCGACACGGGATTTTATAACAGGAAAAGGGATTTTTACACAACCGTTTCGCCATCGATGGACATTTTGATCTCCAGCAACCTCGAAAGGCTGCTTTACGAGCTTTCAGACCGCGACGACGGGTATATAAGGGATATATTTGCGTCACTGGCCGAAAAAGGGGAATATACCGTCAATGAAAAAGTGCTGAACGGTATGAAGAATATGTTCAGCGGCGGTTTCTGCGACGACAGGGCGACGGAAGCCGCGATACGCGAAACCTTTGAAAAATACAACTATCTATGCGACACGCACACCGCCGTGGGCGTCCGCGTTTACGAGGAATACCGCAAAAAAACAGGGGACGCCGCACCTTGCGTCATCGCGTCTACCGCCAACCCCTACAAATTCCCTGAAAGTGTTTTGAGAGCGGTCAAACGCGCGGATCCGGAATCCTATGACGAATTCGGCATGGCGTCCGAGCTTGAAGGGCTGACAAAAATCAAAGCCCCTGAACAGTTAACCGGTTTAAAAAATAAAAACGAGAGATTCAATATCACATGTGAAAAAGATTCAATGAATAAGGAGCTATTAAAAATCCTCGGCTTATAAGGATCGGGACAGCTAATCCCTAATCCCTAAAAACTAGACCCTAAAGAACGTCCTCGTTAAACTCGAAGGTGGCGCAGACCGTGTCGCCGCATACGCTGGCGTTCCTTGTGCCGACCTCGACCGTGCCTGCCATGCACCTGCTGTCAACCGTGTGGAAGACGCAGTTCTTGCAGTCACATTTAATATTCTTTACTTCTTTAATCTTTTTATCCATGAAGATTTCTTCCTTTCATGTCAGGCGAATTTAATCGCCGCAATTATTATTAAGTTTTTTTATGTTTTATATTCAATGAAATTTTTGTTTTTATTATAGGGGGGCAATGCCAATTGGGCGGCAACGGGAATATCCGATTATTTGAAAATCATGTATATTTAAAAGCCGCCAATTCGTGTAGGGGACGACGCCCTCGGCGTCCCGCAACTAAAAAAATCTGATGAATAAAACGGGGCGCCGAGGGCGTCGTCCCCTAAAGGATGCAATTTTTTATATGGAGCAAAAATTTAAAGAAAAAAATTTTTTCATGTATAAATTTTTAAATGACTGCCTGCCCATATATTCGCTGTACGCAATACTTTTTAAAGAAAAAGGCTTATCTTTAACGGAAATTTCGCTGCTGCTTTCTTTTTGGAGCTTTATCGCGTTAATATCTGAAGTCCCGTCGGGCATATTGGCGGACAGGTGGAACAGGAAGCATATGCTTTACCTTGCGACCGCTTTAAAAGCGGCCTGCTACATGATCTGGTGCTTTTCAAATGGATTTATAATGTTTGCGGCAGGTTTTTTGTTTTGGGGCATATCGGGCGCGTTCAGGTCGGGGACGGAAGAGGGCTTGATATATGACAATCTGAAAAGCGAAGGCAGGGAAGATGCTTTCATTAAAATTTACGGCAAAGGGCGGTTTTATGAGAGCATGGGCAATGTGATAGGGATAACCTCCGGCGGGGTCCTCGCGTATTTTTTGAAAATAAATATAATATCGGTCATATCGGCTGGCATATTGATTGTCAACATATTTTTCATATCGGGGCTGCGGGAAAAGAATTATTATTCGGACAAATTGAAAAATAAACGGGTCGGCTATTTCAAAACTTTATTTGAAGCGGCAAAGCTCTGCGCGAAAAACCAGGAAGTATTACTAGGCTTGGCTTTATTGGTTTTTATAACCGGCGTCATAAGCTTTTCGGACGAATACGATTCATTGATTATTAACGATTTCAGGCTTGCGTATATTTGGATAAGCGTCATATACGGGGCCAGGTTCACATTCATCGCGCTGGGGAACCACTTCGCCGGGGCAATAAAGGAAAAAATCAAATCAAAAAACAACTTGTTTATATTGAGCTTTGCGGCAAGCTTATTTTTACTGCTGTTTTCGGTTATATGGAATAAATACGGGATAATTGCATTAGGCCTCGGCTGCATGATAATGACCGCCGCGGAGGTTATACAGATTAATTTTATACAAGATGAG
>WREG01000234.1 GCA_009779455.1 Oscillospiraceae bacterium | reverse complement strand
TTATGGAAGACCGCGCGCGCTCAAAGGCGAAATGGAATGTCGTAGCCCTTCATCACGCAGCGTATTCAAACGGCGACCACTCCGAAGAAAAAACTATCGCGGCCCTCAGAGCCCAGCTTTCCGCGCTTATGCCGCAGCTTGACATCGACATCGTTTTCCAGGGCCACGACCATGTTTATGTAAGAACGGACTTTATGAGGGATAATAACGTTTATAAGAGCGGCATGAACTCCGTCTTTTTTAACGGCAGGGACATCAAAACAAAAATTGACACGAAAGACACGATTTACGTCATCAACGGGTCGGCGGGCGCTAAACATTATAAAGCAATAAGCGATGACAATTTGCTCGCAATGTTCCCGATGCCCGAAAAAGTGGTTAAAACCGATATACCCGTGTTCTCCGCCATAACCGTAAAGGGCGATGTCCTGAGCTTTGAAGCTTACACCGTTGACGGCTCGAATGTTAAGCTTATAGACGAGTTCGCCCTTGAAAAACACAAACAGACCGTATTTTTGGGCGACGCTGATATGGACGGGCAGGTTGACGCCGCCGACGCCAGGCTGATACTCCGTCAAGTGGCAAGGCTTGACAAAATTGCAGGCGTAGGCATAGCCGCCGCCGACGTAGACAGGGACGGGGCAATAGACGCCGCCGACGCCAGGCTGGTGCTCCGCCACGTTGCCAAATTACAAAACATATCCCCGAAAACCATACTTGTTGACCCGTCGGATTATGCGGTAGGCGATTAGGCTCTAAAATCGGGAAAAGACGGCAGGGTTAAACCTTTCCGTCTTTTTTTTGTTGTGCCATATGAAATAATCCGATTAGGTAACCAACTTGATTATTCCAATGATATTCACCCATTGTGTCGGTATCCCCTCGGATATATGCATATGTACAGGCTCGATGGGAAGTCCTTCATTTGTCCAAAAATAAACAATATATGCGCCGATATTAAAAATTCGAGGCATTTTCCAGCATTTCCGAATGCACGATTTCCGTGTTGTCATCCAGTTGAATAAACGGGTACATCATTAGATATCACTGTCATTCCTCATGTTTATGACTATCCTTTCTCTGCGAGGCGCTTATACTGTCCCAAACGAAATAATTTGGCAAAGCGCACTGAAAATACAAGCCGAATCTTTATTTTCGTTTACGTAATAATTATATACCGCTTCGCATTCAAACTGATATTCTGCCTCTTCTTTCGTTAAACCGCGCTTTATCAGTGAGCCAACGACCTTTTCTTTATTTTTATCAGCGCCGCCCCACCCGCCTGATATAAAGCAGTCATATTCAGTTTTATATTTTTTTCCGTCGCCTTTTGCATTAATAAAATTTACGCAGTCGTTCAGCCTTACGCCTATGTCCTTCAAGCCTATTTCCTGCATATAGGCGGGGATTTTCACCCCGACGTTATGGTCGCTGCCTTCATTTTTCAAATCGTTCAGCCATAATTTTTGGAGTATGCCGAGGTTGTTCAGCTTGCTATAATCCGGTCCGTGAAAATATAAAGCGGCGTTGGCCATATTGCGGTCAACCTCCATGCAGATGACCCTGCCGCCGCTTACAACGCTGTCCCGCATTTTTTCCATGACTTTGACAGGGTTCGGGATATGCTGTAAAACAGTATGGCATATTGCTATGTCGTATTTTCTTTCAAGCCGGTATTCAAGCAGGTCGGCTTCGATAAAATTTGTTTTATACGGCGAATTTGAAAAATTTTTGACCGCTTCATCAAGCAGGTTTTTTCCCCTGTCGATTCCCGTATAAGAACTGCCTTCGGGCAAAACAGGCAAGAACATCAGGCCCATAAAGCCCATGCCGCAGCCGAAATCCACGATATCGACAGGACTGTTAATTTTCCATACCTTCTCCACGAGGAATTGCAGATAGTCGTTATTCCACATGGCTTTTCTGGAGCGGGTCAAATATTCTATTTGGTTGTTCCAGTGATATTTGTCCATATTTATGCCCCGTTTTCATCCAAACACCGCGCTTCGCCTTTTCTCGCCTCGATATGCGCTTCCAATAAATCAAATTTGTAATAATCGGCTATTCTGATAATCTGGCCGAAAACGTCCGCCAGCTCGTCGCTGATATTTTTCTTGTTTTCTTCCGCATCAACAGAAAAAAAGTAATATTTTTCTTGCTGCATAACATATTTCGCAAGCTCGCCCACTTGCTTTGCAAGCTCCATAACCGCGCCTTCAGCGCCCCAGGGACGGCCTTCAATTTTTTCAAACCGCCTTATTACATCGCGGTATAAGCCGATTGCGTCATTGAAACTCATATCCATCTGAAAAACTCCCTTTAATCAGATTTATCGTTATTAAACACGATTCTATTCTTAATAAAGTTAAAAATATTTCCACATTTTTTTATTGATATAACCGCGTCGCTGTCCACAAGTTCAAGCCCGAACGGATAACGCGGCTGTACGCCAAACGGGTTTAAATATTCACAATCTTCAACGATTTCATCAAATTCATCTGATATTTCTTTGCATAAATCTACAAGACTTTCCAAGTTATGCGTTTTGGGCGGTTCGCGGTCATTGTATAGAAGGAAAGCTTTTAGCGTTTTTTCAGCGGTTTGCTGGCAATGATAGCAAATAATTTCTAGCTGCATTGGGTAATGCCCTGATAAGATTTTAACCGTTTCAAAGTCGTTATCTGCACACCTTAACCATTCCGCGACAACAAATTCATCCATACAATTTCACCCCTGTATTGAAAACTTCTTTTTCGACAGAATACACGTTCTTATACTTATTAAATTTGCTTTCGCTTCCCACAAGCATATCAATCGGCTTTTTTCTCGCCGTCCGCAACGCCATGCTGATTTTCCGCACTGCGTCCAAAGGGCGCATAATTCCGTCAGGGATAATCACATAAAAATCATAATCGCTGTCCGTTTGCTGTTTTCCTTTAGCGTATGATCCAAACAGATAAATTTGTAATGCGGGTACTGTTTCGAGAATAATGTTTTTAATTTCCAGAATTTCATCATTGACCTGCATAATAACACCGATCCCTTCTTTTAAACTTTTTCAAATTGCCGTCCGTAGACATTCAACCGCCCTTTTCCTGTTCGCCGCCCCGAAAACCGCGCTCCCCGCCACAAATATGTCCGCGCCGTTTGCAGCGGCTTCTTTTATTGTGGCCTCGTTGATGCCACCGTCAACTTGTATAAAAACGCCAAGCCCTTCCGCGTCTATTTTTTCCCGCAAGGCTTTTATTTT
>WREG01000233.1 GCA_009779455.1 Oscillospiraceae bacterium | reverse complement strand
GCGCCAAACCGGGTTGGCTACCATAATAGTAGACAAAACAAGCGGTAGGTACGTTTGCTACTCCATAATGGGCGCCAACGGGCACATATCCCCCGGGCAGGTGGAGCAGTCGCTTGCGGAACCCGGATACGATATGGTCCTGATGCAGCTTGAGATGCCGCTGGAGACGGCGTACCGCACGTACGAGGCGGCAAAGGCGCGCGGGATCCCCGTTTTTTTAGACGCCGGGCCGGCAATGGAGATACCGCTCGAAAGGTTTTGGGGCATATTCGTCATATCGCCCAACGAAGCCGAAACGAGGGCTTTGGTGGGGATAGACCCCGTTGACGGGGAGAGCGCCGCAGCCGCGGCGAAAAAACTGTACGAAACGGCGCGGCCGCAGTATGTGATTTTAAAGCTGGGCGAGCGCGGAGCGCTCCTTTACGACGGGAAAACCCCGGAGATGATACCCTGCCGCAAGGTGCATGACGTGGTGGACACGACAGCCGCGGGCGACGTGTTCGGCGGGGCCTTCGCCGTCAGGCGCTGCCGCGGCTGCGGCATAACGGAATCGATAAGGTACGCCCACGCGGCGGCCGCCATATGCGTTTCGCGCAAGGGCGCGCAGCCCTCCATGCCCGACGCCGAGGAAGTGGAGGCGTTCTACGGGGGAGGGGGGTCTTGATAAAGTTAAGCGTAATCGTGCCCTGCTACAACGCTGAAAAATTTGTAAAACGCTGCGCGGATTCGCTGCTGGCGCAGACTCTGCGGGGAATGGAACTGATATTCGTGGACGACGCCTCCGCAGACGGCACGCCGGGGATCCTACGCGGATACAATGAAAGATGCCCGGATTTCGTAAAAGTGATTCGCCTAAATGAGAACCTACGGGCCGGCGGGGCCAGGAACGCCGGGATGCGCGCCGCGGACGGCGAGTACGTCGGCTTTGCCGACGCGGACGACTGGGCGGAGCCTTCCATGTACGAAAAGCTTTATAACGCCGCCGTAACAAACGGCGCGGAAATCGCGGGGTGCGATTTCAACAGGACCCTGACGAGAGACGGGGTCACGGCAAGTAAACCATTTTCTTTGGACTTGGGTGGTATAACCGGGGATTCGATGGAAAAAGACAAAAACGGGTTTCTTTGCGGCATGTGGTCACGGGGCGGATACCCGGTGACGAAGGTCTACAAAAAAAAGATGTTGATTGAAAACAGTCTGTGGTTCCCGGAGCGCACGAGGTATGAGGATCTGGCGTGGAACCCGCTTCCCCTTATGTACGCGGAAAAGTACGTCCATGTACCAGAGCCTTTATATAATTATTCCGTGAACCCCGAATCCGCGACTTTGGAACGCAACTCGCCGCATCATTTCGAAAGGCTTAAAACATTAGAACTGTTCCTTTCGGAATGCCGCATGCGCGGTCTGTATGAAAAATACAGGGAATTTGTCGAATATTATTTCATCGGGCATTATTACGCCAATACCGTATACATTGCGTTTTCCCGGTTTGACGAGCCGGATTTTAAGAAGATAAATGAAATAAAAAAATTTATCGGCGATAATTTTCCGGACTACCGCAGACGCCCGTGCTGGCAAAGGTTTACGGAAAACGAAAGAATGCTGATGGAATTGACGGATAAGGATCCGAATGAGGCGTACGGGTTTTATTTGGAAAACGCGTAGGTTAATTTTTTATATTAAAGTACAATCCCAGAGAAGGACCCCGCAGTCTCCGAAAACCTCATCCAACCGGAGCCTCAGCGTTTCCTTGGAAACGCCGGTTTTTAATATCACTTGTAAAAAACCGCCTCCGCCGGCGCCGCAAATGGATTTTCCGTCTATCAGATCCTCGCAGACTTCAAAAATATATTCGATATATGTATTTGACGCTCCTTTGTCAATTATTTTTACCAATTCGAATTGTTCGGTGATATATTGTGCGAAACGCGTGATATCACCGCGTTCCAATTCAAATTTCATTAAAACGCATATGCTTCTTATGCGGTCTATGGCAGATAACGTTTTCGGTTCGTTTTTAATCTAAATTCTTTATATATTACGGCGGCAATTAAATATTACAATTAAATTGCCGCCGTAACCCCCAGCGAAGGATTTGTAAACAAATCCTTCTATCATTTATAGGGGTGGCATTGAAGAGTAGCTTGTTATTGTTCAATGCCGGGGTAATAGTTTTTGTTATGAGAGAATTGTTGATCCCGCTTACAAAGATATTAAAAATGATATTGTCGGTTTTCGATGTTATATTAGTTGAATTGACTCCGGGATCAGGTAAATGCCTTTAACAATAAAATGGAGAGAATTTAAGCTATATAACCGTTTTGTACACGTTTTTTGTTGAAAGCATATGACCTTATTTATATAATAAATGTAGTAAATATTTAAGATGTAATCATATGTCTGTGCTAATAACAAATGAAATTAAAGAACTTGAAAATAAAAAATTATCCAATTAAAAAATTGGGCGTTTTTTTAACAAACAATTCAAGAATATTTTTTATGACAGACGTAAAAACGGCATAGACTCCGGCTGGAGCCATAAACAGATTTAATATAACGAAAAAGAGCGCAAACGGCACATAAGCGTTCATGCGGATTAATATTCAAAATTTATTGGAGCAAATGCCAATGGGTAGGTTAAAACACGGAAGGAAATTGCATGAGGAAAATTCAACAAAAACAAATAATTGATTTACTTCAAACAATAAAGCAAGCGCAGTCGATGGGTTTATATGCCGATTGTCAAGAAGGCGCTCTTTCTGTTTGCGATTTTATCGAAAGCATCGAAGGCGAGGGTACGGAATCCGCCGCTTTGTTGATGGAGTATAGTGAGCTTTTATTTAAAGCTAACAATGGGGAAATCGGGGATAATATTTTACAGAAGCATTTTAATAAAATCGAAAACAGCGTTAAATTCAATTTAAAACAGAATAAAATCGAAATGGTTTTCCTAAGTTATAAGGCAAGCATGAGCGATTCAATAGAAACCATTTATCTCGCCGCCAAAGAAGACCCCGACTGCGATGCTTACTGGATTCCAATACCTTATAACGAATTTATAGCGAGCAGTGGGGTTGAAAAAATGGTATATGAGGGTGCGGAATTTTATCCCGATTATATAGAATGTACTGATTGGCAGCAGTATGACATAGAAGCTCGTCGTCCTGATGCGATATTTACGTTCGCGCCGTATGATGCGAAAAACTATATTACGAGTGTTCACCCGAATTTTTATTGTGAACGGTTACGTGGTTTGACAAATATGCTTGTAT
>WREG01000232.1 GCA_009779455.1 Oscillospiraceae bacterium | reverse complement strand
CTGCAGCTTCAATATAAAGACGCCGCAGGCTGGATAACCGTCCCGGACACGGGGATAGATTACCCTTTCGCGCATACCGTAGACAACAGTTTTTATCTGAACAAAGATATCAGCGGCAAATACGCGGCGGCGGGGACCGTTTTCATGGATTGCCGCAACAGCGGGGATTTCACCGATTTCAATACGATCCTCTACGGGCATCACATGAAAAACGGGTCGATGTTCGGCTCTCTGAAAAAGTTCGGTGGCAGGGAATTTTTTGAGGCAAACAGAACCGGGACGGTTTTTTTGCCTGACAAAACTTATAATGTTGAATTTTTCGCATATATGGTCGTCCGCTCGGACGACGACGTTGCTTACGGCATACTGCCCGAAACCGGCGAAAAGCAGTTTTATCTTGACTATATAAAAGAAAACGCGGAGCGTTACCGTGATATCGGCGTCAGCCCCGCGGATAAAATCATTGCGCTTTCTACCTGCTCGTATGAATTTAAAGACGCGCGCATAATATTGGCGGGAAAACTTAGCCTGCTTTATTCTAACTAAGCATATCCTCCATGCCGTACAGCCCGCAGTCCCGTTTCACGATAAATTTGGCCGCGTTCAAGGCCCCCACCGCAAAAATGTCCTTTGACAGGGCGGAATGGGAGATTTTTATTACCTCGTCATGCCCAGCGAAAATGATTTCATGCTCGCCGGGGACGGTGCCTCCCCTGATCGAATGTATGCCTATTTCATTTTTCGCCCTTTTCTGCCTTTTTTCGTGCCTGCTGTACACAGGTTCGGGATTAAAAGGCAGGGCTTCGGATATTGCACTGTAAAGGCTGAGGGCCGTGCCGCTGGGGGCGTCGAGCTTTTGGTTGTGGTGAGCCTCGACTATTTCTATATCATAAGAACCGCTCAGATATTCGGCCGCGGTTCTGGCCAGTTTGCTTATAAGGGATATGCCTATAGACAAATTGGGCGCCATAAATACGGGAACAATTTTTGCGGCGGCCTCAATCTGCCTGACCTGTTCCGCATTATAGCCCGTTACCGCCAAAAGCACGGTTTTTTTATGTTTTGTCACAAAATTCAGGATATCTCCGACCGCCGACGGGTGGGAAACGTCGACAACCGCATCGAAAGAAGAAAGCGGTAGCTCGGAAAAACTGCTGAACACGGGAAAAGGCTTGCTGTCGCAGTAATTTATATCTACCCCGGCGACAATTTTGATATCGGTGTCGTTTTCGGCAATTTTGCATATGGCGGAACCCAATTTGCCAAGGCAGCCGCTTAAAATTATATCAGTCATATTTATGACTATCCTTTCCATCGTCTCGCAAGCGAGACGTTTGCGAGGCAGAAGTTATGTCCGTTTTCCGTAGGAAATTCGCGCCATCGTTTTTGCGCGAAAGGACAAAACTTCCAGTTTGAAAAATTTATTTTTCAAACTTCACGTCCCAGTTTTTTAATAATAATGAATAATGCAGAAATGAATGTAAAAATTTTGTTTATTTCCGCATTCTGCATATCGCCTCGCGCACGAGACGATATATTTCTGCATTAAATCAAATTGTGCCTTTTCATCGTCGCTTGCAATTTCGCCTTTGCGGCATCGCTCATTTTCCCCAGCGGCATACGGCATTCGCCGACATTTTTGCCCATTAGGTTCAGCGCGTATTTCACGGGCACGGGGTTTACGTCAACAAACAGGTCGTTGCACATATCAAGGTATTCAAGCTGCAATTGCTTGGCCTTCTCAACATCGCCCCTTAGGTAGGCGGAGGGGATTTCGTGGGCCACCTGCGGCAGGACATTCGCCAAAACCGAGATGACGCCCTTTGCGCCGTGGGCCATAAAGCCTAAAATATGGTCGTCGTTTCCTGAATAAACCGTGATATTGTCCTTGCAGAGCGCCGCGGTTTTGACCATAGCGGAAAAATCGCCGTTGGCTTCCTTGATGCCGACAATCCTCTTATGCTTCGCCAGTTCAAAATATGTTTCCGGCTTGATGTCAAGCCCCGTACGGCTCGGTACATTATAAACGATTATGGGCGTCGAGACCCTGTCGGCTATGTAATTATAATGCCCGATAAGGCCGTCCTGGGAAGTTTTGTTGTAATACGGCGTGACCATCAAAAGACCGTCAACGCCCGCTTTTTCAGCCTCGTTTGAAAGCTTCAGGCCGTACATGGTGTCGTTGCTTCCCGTACCCGAAATGACGGGGACCCTTTTGTTTACGGTATCGACCGCGAAGCGTATAGCTTCGGCGTGTTCCTCATGTGACAGCGTGGAGCCTTCGCCCGTGGTTCCGCATATGATTATGGCGTCCGTGCCGCTTTCTATCTGGAAATTGATGAGCTTTTCGAGAACGGGGAAATTGATTGCGCTGTTGTTTTCCGTAAAAGGCGTTACAATCGCAACGCCGGAGCCGGTGAATAATATATCCTTCATTGAAAAAATCTCCTTTTAATTAATTTAAATACCCCTGTTCCGCCAGCAATTCCGCCGTCAGAACCGCGCCGCCGGCCGCGCCCCTCAGGGTGTTGTGGGACAGGCAGACGAATTTATAGTCGTATTGCGTGTCCTCGCGGAGCCTGCCGATTGAAACCGCCATGCCGCCTTCCAAGTCACGGTGGATTTTTGTCTGCGGCATATTTTCTTCCTCAAAGTAATTTAAAAACTGCTTCGGGGCGTTCGGCAGGTTCAGCTCCTGCGGCAGGCCTTTAAAATCCTTCCAAATTTTTAGGATTTCGCTTTTAGATGGTTTTTGGTCAAACCGCACAAAAACTGCGGCCAGATGCCCGTCCGAAACGGGAACCCTTATGCATTGCGCCGTAAAATTCGGCTTATCTGCCAAAACGATTTTTCCGTCCTTTATTTCGCCCCATATTTTAAGCGGCTCCTTCTCGGATTTTTCTTCCTCGCCGCCTATAAACGGGATCACGTTGTCTGTCATTTCGGGCCACATATCAAAGGTCTTGCCGGCTCCCGATATGGCCTGGTATGTTGTCACCAGTACGTCCCTTACCCCGAACCGTGACAAAGGGAACAGCGCGGGCACATAGCTTTGGAGCGAGCAGTTAGATTTGACGGCAATAAACCCCCTATGTGTGCCCAAGCGTTTTCGCTGCGCCTCAATGATTGAGGTATGCCCGGGGTTCAGCTCCGGTATTATCATCGGGACGTCCTGCGTGAACCTGTGTACGCTGTTGTTCGATATAACAGGGCATTCCGCTCTCGCGTAAGCCTCTTCGAGGGCTTTTATCTCTTCCGTTTTCATATCGACGGCGCAGAATACGAAATCGCACCCG
>WREG01000231.1 GCA_009779455.1 Oscillospiraceae bacterium | reverse complement strand
TTAAAAAAACAACAAAAAAAGCGGAAAAAGATGATAAAGAACCGGATTCCGACGCTAAACCCGCAAAAAAACCCGTAAAAAAAACGACTAAAAAAGGCGAAGAATAAACCGTAGGACGGGAGCAAGCCCCCGCCCTACGATACAGCGATTCTCAATTAAAAAAAGGATGGTAATACGCATGGCATTAGTTCCGACCGTAATAGAACAGACCAACAGGGGCGAGAGGGCCTATGATATTTTTTCAAGGCTCTTAAACGACAGGATAGTCGTTTTGTCAGAGGAGGTCAACGACGTCACGGCAAGCCTCGTCGTGGCGCAGCTTCTGTTCCTCGAAGGGCAGGACGCCGAAAAGGATATAAGCTTTTACATCAACAGCCCCGGCGGCTCCGTATCGGCAGGGTTCGCCATATATGACACGATGCAGTATGTAAAATGCGACGTGTCCACGATTTGCATGGGGATTGCGGCCAGCATGGGCGCTTTCCTGCTTTCTGCGGGCGCGAAAGGCAAGAGGATGGCCCTTCCGAACAGCGAAATCATGATACATCAGCCCCTCGGCAGCACACAGGGCCAGGCAAGCGACATCAAGATCGCGGCCGACCATATATTGAAAACGAGGGACAAATTAAACAGGATACTCTCTGAAAACACAGGCAAGCCCCTTGACATCATAGCCCGCGATACGGACAGGGACAACTTCATGAGCGCGGACGAGGCGCTGGAGTATGGGTTGATTGATAAGGTTTTGTACAAGAGAGACTAATATTAATTCATAATGCAGAATTCATAATTCTGCATTAAAAAAAGGGAGCGTGTATATTTTTGGCTCGTATGGACGAGGAAATCAGGAACGCCCGCTGTTCTTTCTGCGGGAAATATCAGGACCAGGTCGAAAAAATGATAGCCGGGCCGGGCGTTTATATATGCAACGAATGCATTGACTTATGCTGTTCCATAATTGACGAAGACAGCTTCCCCCCGAGGAAGCCTTCTTTGAGAACCGAACCGCTGCCGCGCAGCCTGCCGAAGCCCCACGAGATAAAAGCGGGGCTTGACGATTATGTTATAGGGCAGGACAGCGCGAAGGTAGCCCTTTCCGTCGCCGTCTACAACCATTATAAACGCATATATCTGGGCGCCCAGACGGATGTTGAGATACAAAAGAGCAACGTGCTGCTTTTAGGGCCGACGGGCGTGGGGAAAACCATGCTCGCGCAAACTTTGGCCAGAATACTCGACGTGCCTTTCGCAATAGCCGACGCAACCACCCTGACGGAAGCGGGCTATGTCGGCGAGGACGTTGAAAACATCCTTTTAAGGCTTATCCAGGCGGCTGGTGAAGATATCGAGCGCGCCGAAAGGGGCATAATCTATGTCGATGAGATAGACAAGATATCCAGGAAGTCCGAAAATATGTCGATAACCCGCGATGTCAGCGGAGAGGGCGTCCAGCAGGCGCTCCTTAAAATATTGGAAGGCACGGTCGCCAACGTCCCGCCCCAGGGCGGCAGGAAGCATCCCCAACAGGAATTCACGCAAATCGACACGACAAATATACTGTTTATTTGCGGCGGAGCATTTGACGGCATAGAAAAAATCATAGAAAAACGGCTCGGGAATTCCGTCATGGGCTTCGGAGCGGACATAAAAACCAAAGAGGAGATGAGCGCGGACGTCCTTATGGCAAAAACCGTGCCGCAGGATTTGGTGAAATACGGGCTTATCCCCGAACTGGTAGGCCGCCTGCCCGTAATATCGGCCCTTGAAAACCTTGACAAGGAGGCCCTTATACGGATATTGGCGGAGCCGAAAAATTCTTTGGTCAAACAGTACAAATCCCTTTTCAAAATGGACAACGTGGACCTGCTTTTTGAGGAGGACGCCCTTGAGGCCATAGCCGAAAGCACCCTTGAAAAGAACACGGGCGCGCGGGGCCTGCGTACAATAGTGGAAAAAACCCTGCTGCCCGTAATGTATATGGTGCCCACCGATTACCAGGTGGAAAAAGTGGTAATCAACAGGCAGTGCGTCCTGAACAGCGAAGCGCCGCCCCTGATAGAGCGCAACCCGTCAAGGCTGCCCCCCGCGGTCAGGGCGAACAGGACCAATATAAAACGGACGGGCTGATTTTAAATATCATATGACATAAAAATGGGGGCTGTAACAAAACAGCCCCGTTTTCGGCTAAAATTAAGGCGGCAAAACGAAAACGAAACGTAACATAACACAAGGGGACGGTTCTCACGTGTTGCCTGCGACCTATGTTTTCTGTTTTCTCAAGAACACATGAGAACCGTCTCCTTGTGTGTTTCATGCCCCGCATACCCTGTAGGGCGCGACGCCCCCGGCGCGCCGTTTTTAGGTCAGATGTTACTGTAAGAAGGCGCGCCGGGGGCGTCGCGCCCTACAAGTTTTGTGTAAATCGCCTGTTGCAATCTCATTTTAGCTCTGATTTTAACCGCGCATGAGAACCGTCCCCATGTGTTCTTCACATATGCCTGTGCCTGCATAACCGCTCGCCCCTTTCTTATATAATATTATTATTTTATTTTAAATTATTTAATATGCATTCCTTAAAAAGCTTGGTGGCCGCGTACATCTCGTCAATCTCCACCGCGCAGTTTGCGGGGAAATCCTTCATGTCGCGGCTGCGGGTGTTTACCTTCATGTCAACGCCGTCGAGGGTCAGGTAGTATTTCGCGTTTATCGGGTAGGCCTGCCTTTCGGCAAGGGAGGCGAAACCGCAGTAATCCTGTATTATCCGCGCCCTTTCCGGGTTCGTCTCATATATATCGCAGATTTCGGCGTAAAGCTCGGGCGTGAAGTTCGCCATTACGCCCGAAAAACCGGAGCAGCCCAAATACAGGCTGTCGAGAAGAAGGGCAGCGTTGGCGTTGAAGATTTTGAAGCCGCTCCCCCGCACCGCTTCCAGCTTGTCTTTTATAACGCCTATATTGCAGCAGGTGTCTTTTAAAAAGCGGAATTTGCCCGTTTTTACCATTTCTTTGAGCATGGCGGGAGAAAGGAGGCGTTTATAAGGATAGGGGCATTCGTACACCCCAAGCCCCACTTCGGGAAGGGCTTCCACCACTTTCAGCATATTTTCAAGCAGCAATTCGTCACTTTCCTCCGGCTTCGCGAAACGGTTCGATATGAAAACAAAGGCGTCTATGCCAGTTTCGATGAATTTTTCCGCCTCATATACGGCCGTATCGAAATCATCTGACACATGGCCCGACGCTATGACCGGCAAGCCTTTCGGGACGCTTTTCATAATGAATTTCAAAAGCTCCAGCCGCTCATCGAAGCTTAAAAAGAATATTTCGCTGGACTGGCAGACCGCGAAAATCC
>WREG01000230.1 GCA_009779455.1 Oscillospiraceae bacterium | reverse complement strand
TTCCGTCTGGCTGGGGCTTGTCGCCACCGCTATTTGCCTGGTGCTCGCCTACCCTATCGCCTATTACATCTCCCAAACGTCGGGCAATTCGCAGAGGACGCTGGTCATGCTCATTATGCTGCCCATGTGGATGAACTTCCTTCTCAGGACATATGCCTGGATGAATATTCTTGAGGATAAGGGCATTATCAACGGCATTTTAGGGAAAATAGGCTTAGGGCCCGTGCAGATGCTAAACACGCGGGGCGCGGTCGTGCTTGGGATGGTCTATAATTTCCTGCCCTATATGATCCTTCCGATTTATTCGGTCATGGCAAAGCTTGACAGGACTTTTGTCGAGGCCGCGTCGGATCTCGGCTGCAATAAGGTAAGGGTTATGTCAAAAATAATCGTGCCGTTGAGCCTGCCAGGCATAATCTCGGGCGTCACGATGGTTTTCGTACCGTCGGTCAGCACGTTTTTCATCTCCAACAAATTAGGCGGCACGATCGAGCTTATCGGCGACGTTATCGAAAACAAATTCACGGGCGTCGCCAGCGACTATAATCTGGGCGCCGCGCTTTCACTTGTATTGATGATTCTGATTTTGGCCTGCCTTGTCATAATGAACCGTTTCGCGGATGACGACGGGGCGATCATTGTTTGATGCAGAATTAAGAATGCAGAATGCAGAAATAATGCCGAGTAGTTAGAATAATCTTTTTCAACTTATATCACCCGACTTAATTCAAAGAAGTTTTATAATCAAAAATTTAAGGTTCGAATATTTTATAAATCGCGAATTTCTGCATTCTGCATTATTATTTCTGCATTTGAAAAAAAGGGGGGGGATACGATGAAAAAAAGCAAAATATCCACAGCTTATGCCGGCCTGATATTGATCTTCCTCTACGCGCCCATTTTCGTGTTCATCGTTTACTCTTTCAACGGCTCAAACAGCACCGGGGTGCTCAGCGGCTTTTCGCTTCAATGGTACAGGGCGCTGCTTAATGACGCGGAAACCATGAACGCCGTAAAAAATACCTTTGTTTTGGCAATACTGTCATCGGTTATCGCCACAATTATAGGCACGGCGGCGGCGGTCGGCATATTCAATATGCGTAAAAAATGGGTGAAATCCTCAATATTGACGGTCACGAACATCCCAATGATGAACCCTGAGATCGTCACGGGAATTTCCATGATGCTGCTCTTTGTTTTCATGGGGTCGCTTTTTAAAAGAACTGACATTTTGGGTTTCGCGACGCTGATTATCGCCCACGTCACATTCAACCTGCCGTATGTTATCCTCTCCGTCCTGCCGAAACTGCGGCAGACCGACGCCCACTTATCGGAAGCTGCGGAGGATTTGGGCTGTACGCCCTTCCAGTCGTTTTACAAGGTGGTTCTGCCCGCTATAATGCCGGGCATAATAACGGGGCTTATAATGGCATTTACCTTATCAATAGATGATTTTATAATAAGCCACTATGTGAACGGGCCGTCCTCGGAAACCCTGCCGATACGTATTTTCGCGATGACTAAAAAGCGCGTAACCCCCGATATGTACGCGCTGTCAACCATTATTTTCTTTGTTATATTGGCTTTGCTGATATTAATAAATGTTTCTCAGTCAAGAGGGGAGAAAAAACAACGTAGCAAAATTCATAATGCATAGTTACTGGCGATAATTTTAAAATCATCTTAATTATTTAAAATGAGCGGTAAAATTTCTTTTTTGTTAAATAATTATGCATTATGAATTATGAATTAAAATATGAAAGGTCTGATCAAAATGAAAAAAATTTTAGGGGTATTTTTTGTCTGCTTTTTGGCGTTCGCCATGTGTCTGCCCGCGTTCGCCGAAACTGCCACGGCCGAAGCCGCTGCGTCCGGTGTTGAGCCGCGAACGCCGGGTTCTGATGACGTTATAGACGACGCAGCCTACGAAAACAAGGAGCCGGACATCGATCTTGACGCCCTGCGCGGCACGTCGGTCAACGTTTACAACTGGGGCGAATATATGGCTGTCGGCAAAGACGGCGCTCAGAACTTAAACAAAATTTTTACGGACAAATACGGGATAGTTGTAAATTATTCCGTTTATGAGAACAATGAGACCATGTATTCAAAAATAAAAGGCGGCGGCGTCAGCTATGACATCATTATCCCGTCGGATTACATGGTCGCGCGGCTTATAAAGGAAGGTCTCGTACAAAAGCTTGATTTTAAAAACATCCCCAACTACAGCCTTGTCCCGGACGAATACAGAGACCTTTATTTTGACCCGGATAACGAATATTCCGTCCCTTACGCGGCGGGAATGGTCGGGATAATCTATAATACCAAGATGGTTGACGGCAGACCCGATAGTTGGGGCTTAATGTGGGATGAACAATACAGCGGGAAGATACTCACGTTTAATAATCCCCGCGACACTTTCGCGACAGCGCAGTTCCTTAACGGTACAAACGTAAACAGCGAAAATGAAGCCGGCTGGCGCGCGGCCGCAGAAAAGCTGAACGAGCAGAAGCCGCTTATACAAAGCTATGTCATGGATGAAATATTCGACAAAATGGAAGGCGGCAACGCCGCAATAGCGCCTTATTACGCGGGCGACTTTTTAAGCATGTACGAAAACAACAAAGATCTTGCGTTCTTTTACCCGAAAGAGGGTACCAATATTTTCGTGGATTCAATATGCATACCCAAAAACGCAAAAAATATGGCTGCGGCGGAGCTTTATATAAACTTCCTTTTAAGCCCCGACGCCGCCCTTGAAAACGCGGAATATATAAGATACGCCAGCCCTAATCTCGCCGTGTTGAATAACGATGATTATTCATTAAAGGATGAAAAGCTTCTTTACCCTGCCCCCGAAGATATGCCGAAGGTTGAATATTTTGAGAATCTGTCCCCCGAGGCCCTTCAGCTTATGTCCGAACTGTGGGACGATCTGAAAATAAGCAACACCTCCTATACAAGCATTTATATAGGGGCTAGCGCGGCCGCGGTATTGATTATCGCAATGTTTGCTTGGAAATATCTGCAAAAGAAAAAGAGGGCGCAATGAACTTTCACCCGCCGCAGGAGCGTATCGCCATAAATGGCGGCGGGGTATCAAAATGTTTTTTGATTTTAATTCCGCCCCAAGGGACGCACGCCCCGTAAACGGCGCAGAATCAAACCGAAAGTTCTGTTAAATTGGTATAAATGCTAAATTTAGGGACGCTGGTTCGGCGTCCCTAATTACAATCGGCAACCTCTAAAAACCTTCTTCAATGGTTATGCGAGATAAAATTTCGCAGACCGCGAAAGACGACGAAGCCTTACTGTCGCAAGGCAAGGAGGATGACAAAGGTCTGCGGGATTTTAGCCGC